>CAIJNJ010000038.1 GCA_903821975.1 uncultured Bacteroidota bacterium | reverse complement strand
TGCTACTGCTTTATTTAATATTTCTGGAGCAGGTAATATACACCTGAACCCTATATAGCAATGTGCTTTATCCTGCACATCATAGTCGCGTGTGAACGGACTAAGCGCTGTTGCATTGCTCATAAAAGAGCCGCCACGTACCACCTTGCGTTTCATCGCATCAGACTCAGTAGAATCGGCATCATATAATAATACAGGGTTCACATCAGAAATAAATGCAAAGGCAGAAGGGCTGTAGGCATCAAGTACCCACTCGGCAACGTTACCCACCATATTATATAACCCAAATTCATTTGGCGCATAAGACATAACCGGTAAGGTGAATGTACCACCATCTTCACTGTATCGTCCTTCGTCCTGTTTGAAGTTTTCAAGAAGTTTACCGTCCTTATCGCGTGGCATTATAGATGCATCTTTTTCCGCCTTCGGGGTTGGTGCCGGAGCTTCGGTTTTTTCAACCTGCGCAACTGCAGATGTGCTGTCATGCATTGTAGTGTCTTTTACAGCCACAGTGCTATCAGTAATAGCAGGTAATTCTGTTGATTCTTCCGGTTGAGTTTCATTCTTCATATCGCCGCCGGCAGCATAAACCCACTGAGCTTCTGAAGGCAGGTTGTAGTTTAAACGGTAGTACTTAAGATAGTCAGCGATCCAGTTATAATTCGCTGATGCTTTGGAGCGCCAGTAAGCAAACGCCCTTGCCTGCTGCCAGGTAACACCTACAACAGGATAGTCATCAAATGGCGGAGTTGTAAAATAATTTTCAACAAGGATATCAACCTGTGCATTGGTCATATCTCTTACCCATATTTTTTCGTCAGGGTAGATGTTCAAAGTCTGGTATGCGATCTCGCCAACCTTTGCTTTTGGGTTCGTGCCAAGAGCGCGGGCGTACGAATAGGTGTAAGTGTACATTTCGGGGCGAATCTTGCCGTCAGCGTCTAACATTGGTAATATTTTCTGCCTGATATCTTCGTCGTTACTTTCAAATATTTCTTTGTGATTAACTTTAGACCAGTTGATGCGCCTTGTTGCGAAGCCTGTGGTATCAGGCATGTCAGCCGTTGTAGTAGTTGTAGTGGCAACATCCTTTTGAATAAAATTAAGCGAATCCTGCGATGTTTTTTTTGTAGTATCGTTCATCACAGTCTCTATGCTTTTCTGAGAAGTTTTATTCCTGTCAGCGATTATTTTTTTAGTGAGATCAGAAATTGGGTAGAAATATTTTTCGTCTTTAAGGTAGCACTTAACGGCTATCGAATCAATAACCCATTCTGTAAAAAGCCTGTACTGCTGGTTGGTGACTTCTGTTTTGTCTATGTAAAAAGAAGTAAGGCTCACTCTCTTTTTGCTGTTGGTATCGCTTGATGACTGGCTGTATTTTATAGTAACTGACCCACCCGGAATATATACCATGCCGGGAGGCGCTGCAAGCGTTACATGCCTGAATGGAATTACAGGACGTGTACGTGACTTAAGCTGCCTTGGGTTGGGATTTGGGTTACTTTTTTGGGCATAGCAAAAATCAGATAAAGAGGATGCGGTAATAAACAAAACCACAGCGAACAGCAACGAGCTCTTTATGTACATACGGATCATTTTTGTTAATTTTAATAATGAGCTATTTAAAGCCAACTTACATTTTTTACAACTACTTTTCCTAAAAGAACTCAAACATAAAATGATAACACCAGCAAGGGGAATAGAAGTTTTAAAATTCCCTTTTACCAACATTAAAATCAAACTTTAACAAACTTGTTGTATAGCCGTAAAGCTATAAAAATATAACCAGATACACCTGTACCTAATTTGCGTAAAGATAAATAAGTTCTTGTAAAAGCAAAAAATATTTCTAAAAATATTAAGCAAATTTAATCTGATGTATATGAAATTGTGCCACCTGTAAAATGCCAGTATTGCAGGATATTCCGCCTGGTTCAATTGTCTTTTCAATGCAAAATAACAAATTAGCTATTTTTTATAAATTAATAATTTCATAACTTGTTTTTTCGTGAAAAAGATTATAACAAGGCCGTAAGATTCAAGGATAAATAAAACAATAAAAAAGAGCGTTTTTTGCATTCCACCGGTGTATGCAATATTTATAAGGCTTTGATTTGAATAAATACATTCATGGCTTTGATAATGCTGCGTTAATCATAGTGTCTGATTTGTGTTTTAATTAATAATACCTTGTGTATATGCGTGGATCAGGCGATTTGTGCCAAAGGCGCTATCATGCTAATGGGAATATTGTTATCTTGCACCCATCATTGAATACCTGAAAATTTAATAACAGTACAACTTTCATGCTTAAGATCGGAGTCTTTGGTGCCGGCCACCTTGGCAAAATACATATTCAGCAGTGGCAGCAGATAGGGGAGGTGGAACTTATTGGTTTTTATGACCCGGACGATACTCAGTCGGAAGCAGTTATAGCTAAGTACAATGTGGTGCGATATACTGATATGAACAGCCTTATAGAGGCTGCGGACGCCATAGATATAGTTTCCCCTACCACTTCTCATTACGATATAGCTAAAAGGTGCTTGCTGAGCAGTAAGCACCTTTTTATTGAAAAACCACTTACTTATACGCTTGAGGAAGGCATGGAGCTGGTGCAATTGGTTAAGGAAGCCAACGTAAAGTGCCAGGTAGGCCATGTGGAGCGGTATAATCCTGCATTTATCGCGGTAGGCGAACAATTGCTGCAGCCTATGTTCATAGAGGCGCACCGCCTTGCCCAGTTTAATCCGCGTGGCACAGACGTATCGGTTATCCTTGACCTCATGATACACGATATTGATATTGTGCTGAGCCTGGTAAAGTCGCCTGTAAAGCGTATTTCGGCAAGCGGCGTTGCTGTATTAAGCGAAACCGCTGATATTGCTAACGCAAGGATAGAATTTGACAACGGCTGTGTAGCAAATCTTACATCCAGCCGAATTTCATTGAAAAATATGCGTAAGATGCGTCTTTTTCAGCGGGATGCCTACATCGGTATCGACTTTTTAGATAAGACCACCGAGATTGTGCGCCTGAAAGAAGACGGCGCTGCTGCCGGACCGCTGGATATACCGCTGGAGACAGGTGCAGGTGAAAAGAAGGTAATATCCGTAGAGATACCGGAAGTGATGCCACTGAACGCGATAAAGACCGAATTATCAGAATTTGCCACCGCAATTATAAAGGACCGCCCGGTTCGCATTTCGGTATACGATGGTTACCAGGCAATGGATGTAGCCCACCAGGTGCTGAAAAAAATGAGCCTGCACAACGAGCAGCACAATGTTTAACAATATTTTACGTTTATAGGATTGGAAAAGGGTAGTATGTGGAACACTAATACACGGTTAAAGACTTTATTGTTATTTTTGGGTTGCAGTTTATGCTGGCAAGCATGTAATGTTATTAACCCTGCCGAACCGGTACCCACATACATCCATATAGACTCTTTCCATTTCGTACAGAACAGCGCCGTCCTTTATCAGAATTATACTAATCTGGTCGCGCCGGCTACTCACCAAACACAGGTGGCGTACGTGTACTATAACAATAGTCCCGTGGGCATCTTCGATCTGCCGGCTACATTCCCGGTAATCGCAAACGGCACAGGACAGTTGGAAATATCGGCAGGAATAATAGCTAATGGACAGAACAATGATGTTATTAATTATCCCTTTTATACAGTCGATACTTTTTCGTTTGTGGCCCAGCCGGGACATACAATTAATCATATCCCGCAGACCGAATTCTTCTCCGATGTGAAGGTAACCAGCATCTCTGATTTCGATGAAAGCCATACCTATTTTCTTCCCTGGCAAGGTACTTATGTCGGCTTCTCTACCCAGGAGGATTCGCTTTCTATTGATGGGCATTATGGGGTGCTGAAACTTAATGCCGCGGCCAGTATAGACAGTGCGGTTGATAGCTCATATCCGTCTTTTGTAATTCCGGCCGGCCAGGCTTTTGTTGAATTCGACTATTACAGCACCGTGCCATTTTATGTAGGGCTGCAGGGCAATGCAAGTATTATTTCCACTGCCCCTACTTACTTGTCGGGAATATATCCAAACACAGGCTGGCAAAAATTTTATCTTGAAGTGGATGGGTTTACCAGCGAAGTGCAGGGAACCTCGTATAATCTATACATAAAAGCAGTGTTGAGTCCGGGCCAGACGACTGGTCGGCTATTAATTGATAACATTCAAGTTGTAACGTTCTGATAGAGCCATGCGTCTGAGCCCAATGAAAAAAAATGCTATAAGGCAACTTGTGTTGCTCGATTATATAGCTGCTGCATTGGCCTGGTTTATGTTATGGATGTATCGTCAGCATGTACTTACAAAACTACCTTACATAGATACGCTGCAAAAATTTCACAGCCGCGATTATATAAATACGCTCATCATCATTCCGTTTGGCTGGCTGTTCGCATATCTTCTTTCGGGCACCTATTTTGATCTCTACCGCAAGTCACGCCTTAATGAAATAAACCGCACGCTCATATCCTGCATGATCGGTTGCATCGCAGTGTCGGTGATCGTGTTCGCAAATGACAGCAGCGATTATTCTTACTTCATAAACGAGTTTGGTCATTACTTACTCATACATACTGTGATTGCGTTGGTGTTCCGTTTGTTCATTCTTTACCGTGTAAAAGTGAACCTGACAAAAGGAAAGGTGGGGTACAACACACTTATCATTGGCGGCAACCAGCAGGCAATAAATATTTATAAGCAGGTGCAGGAAAATCCACGTGTGCTTGGTAATATTTTTCTCGGCTTTATTTACTCCAGCAAAGAAGCAAGCAATGGTATGAGCAAATATCTTCCGCAGCTTGGTCACCTGTCTGAACTGGAGCAGATAATAGATAATCACAACATAGAAGAAGTGATCGTCGCAGTGGATTCATCAGAACATCATTTGCTGGAGAATATTCTTACCCGTCTTTGTTACCGCCCTGTTGTAGTAAAAGTATTGCCTGACTATTACGATATCATTTCCGGATCAGTGAAAACAAACAATGTGTATGATGCTGTGCTCATACACATACATCCCGATCTTATGCCCGATTGGCAAAGAGTATGCAAGCGCGCGATAGATATCGTTATCTCACTGCTGGCATTAATAGTGCTCTCTCCTTTTTTAATATTTACTGCCATCATGGTGAAATTTTCATCAAAGGGCAGTATGTTGTACAAGCAGGAGCGCATAGGTATTTTCGGCAGGCCGTTTTGCATTTATAAGTTCCGCTCCATGTATGAAGAAGCAGAGCGCACCGGCCCTGCATTATCCAGCAAGATGGACCCGCGTATCACGCCGTGGGGCCGGTTCATGCGCAAGTGGCGTATAGATGAATTGCCGCAGTTTGTGAACATCATAAAAGGAGAGATGTCGCTTGTGGGGCCACGCCCGGAGCGCAAACACTATATAGACATCATCAGTAAGAACCAGGCGCACTATAAGTATCTGCATAAGGTGAAACCCGGCCTTACATCATGGGGTATGGTGCAGTTTGGCTACGCAGAAAATGTCGACGAAATGATAGAGCGCATGAAGTACGACCTGCTCTATATCGAGAACTGCTCACTCGCCCTCGACCTCAAAATTATCCTCTACACATTCATCGTTATTTTCCAGGGAAGAGGGAAGTGATTTTATGGAATTTGGAATTGGTTCCCTTAATTAACTGATGGGAGTTTGGATTGGATGAAAGTGCATGTAAATTTTATAAAAGATCAATCCTAATTCCCAATTACAAATCCCTAATTCCAATTTCTTCCAATTTCCAAATTGATAACGCTTCTCCTACAATAAAAAAGCTGCCGGTTATCAGCAAGGCATGTGTGCTCTTCATATTGTCTTTTGCTGCGAGTACAGCGCCGGTTACGGTTGCATAAGCATTGCCACGAAGGCCTGCACGTTCTGCGATCTCTTTAAGTTCATCAGCAGGTAATGCGCGGGGGATATTTGCATTGCAGAAATAGTAAACATTGTCTTTAGGAAAGAGCGCCAGCGCCTCTGCCACATCTTTGTCTTTCACAAAGCCCACTACTATATGCTTGGTAGTTGCATCTACCTGCTGCCACTGTTGCAACACTTCGCCCAGTCCCGCAGGGTTGTGTGCTACGTCGCAGATTACGGTAGGGTGCTCCTGCAGCCACTCCCACCTGCCGCGCAGGCCGGTTGTCTTTTTTACCCTGCTCAAAGCATGCAGAGCACCCGGTATGGAGAGGTTAAAACCCTTGTGCGATAATATTTCGGCTGCGGTTAGTACCGTCTTTATATTATGCTGCTGGTAGTTACCAAGAAGGTCTGTATGCAGGTCATACATTTCCCGTTTGGCATTGTTCACCGCTTTATAGTATTGGTATTTAGCATCCTGCCGCACGCGTACCATACCCCACAGCGATTGTGCATAATACATAGGGCTTTGTTTGTGTACGGAATGCTCAAAGAAAACACGCTCGGTATCATCATTCTGCTCACCTACCACAAGTGGCACATTCGGCTTAATGATGCCGGCTTTTTCTGCCGCAATTTCTGCAAGTGTATTCCCTAAAAGGTCTTTATGGTCGTAGCTGATATTGGTAATAATGGAGAGTAGGGGAGTGACGATGTTGGTACTGTCCAGCCTGCCGCCGAGGCCCGTTTCTATAATGGCAATATC
>CAIJNJ010000037.1 GCA_903821975.1 uncultured Bacteroidota bacterium | reverse complement strand
TCTATCCATAATCTGGATATAATCTGTACGTTTTACATAAGGCATTTTATAGAGGAGAAAAAAAATACGATGATAGATTTCTATCCATATATCTGTTATTACAAGTGGTATAATAAACATACAGCTTACAGAAGTATACACCCTTGGCGATATGATCGCCTGCAGGGCCACAACAACATCTAATGGCCAATTGCTTATGAGTGGTGGGCAGGTGTTGATAACAGCTACAATGAACGGCCAGGAAGTTTTTGCTAACAAGTATGGGATTGGTTTCAGGCAGGCTCAGACGTCACGGCAACCCATGTCTTTATTTTACGGCGATACCAATAACCCTGATTCTGTGGTTACATGGGCAGCTCCCGGCGCACCAGAGAACGGCGTTTATGTTGCCGGTACGGTGTCACTTTCAGATTCCAGCATTGTTGTGGTTATCACACCCGGTGGCCCTGATACTATTGCCGTTCATGGAGCTATCATGCAGTACTACCAGTTCGATAGCTGTGCAAACTTTAACTGGATCAACTGCGATTATTTTTATAACTCCGGCGCACAGCTCACGGATGTAAGTGTTTTTATGCCCGATTCTACTTTCAACTCGTCCAACAGCGAAGTATTTATCGTTTTCCCCGGCATCAACTCTGCTGCTCATATGAGCCAGTATACAAGTACTGCAAATATGTTCGACCTGCCCAAAGGCTATTATATACCGGTTGGTATGTCAGTAGATGTAGTCGTGGCTACCAATAAAAATGGTACCTACTACTATTACCAGCAGACGGGAATAACAACCACAAGTGGCACGGTAATTTTTGCAAATATGTCTCAATCCAGTCTTTCTTATATTAAGTCTCAACTCCTGGGTCTATAATCAAGTTCACTATATCCGTAAACCCCTATCAAAATATGCCCCTTTTCGGGGCATATTTTTTTGTAATTCTTTTAACAAGGTACTATGTATTGCATAATACCTTTTTTTACCTACCTTTGTTTTGAAATTGCAGCGAATGTCGGTAGATAACACAGAATCACAAATGCGGAAAGGCTTGCTTGAATTATGCATTCTTGGCATTATTCAGCGGCAGCAGGAAGCATATCCCAGTGATATTTTAGAACAATTGAAAGGTTCGAGGCTGGTAGTGCTGGAAGGTACCTTGTATCCATTGCTTACCCGCCTCAAGAATGCGGGCATGCTCAGCTACCGCTGGGAAGAATCTGTATCCGGGCCGCCGAGAAAATATTTTACACTTACACCGGATGGCGTAAAATTTTACGAGCAGCTCCGCACCACCTGGGACGAATTAAGTAACGCCGTAAATAACTTAACTGTTTCATTATAAAAACCACTTTTATGCAACGCATCATCCAGATAAATATAGCCGGCCGCATCCTGCCGATAGAAGAGGATGCCTACATCATTTTAAAAGAATACATCACTTCACTCCAGCGCCAGTTTACCGGCGAGGATGGTAAGGAGATCATTGAGGATATCGAAAACCGTATTGCAGAATTATTTGGTATACGCCTGCAGGGAGGGTCTCCTGCCATAGACCGCGCAGATGTGCAAAAAGTAATTGACACTCTTGGCGCTGCTGCCGATCTGCATGATAATCCTACAGGCAATACGCAGAGCGGCAAGAGCTCCTATTCTTACACATCTACAGCCCAACGGCCATATCCCACCTCTCACGACCGTCTTCTCCGTGATCCGTATAACAAGGTATTTGGTGGGGTGTGCAGCGGTATTGCTCATTACTTCGATATAG
>CAIJNJ010000036.1 GCA_903821975.1 uncultured Bacteroidota bacterium | reverse complement strand
CATGATTGCGAAGTAGGCAACCAATGTATATTCTCTAATAACACTACCCTTGCCGGCCACATAGTTGTAGGTGACTGCGTGGTGCTTGCGGGCCTTACCGCTGTGCAACAGTTTGTGCGCATCGGGTCTTATGCATTTGTTACCGGTGGCTCGCTCGTGAGAAAAGATATACCACCTTATGTAAAGGCCGCGCGCGAACCGCTATCGTATGTGGGTGTTAACTCGGTAGGCCTTAAGCGCCGTGGATATTCCATTGAGAAGATCAACCAGATACTGGATATCTACCGCATACTTTTTGTGCGCGGGTACAATGTATCGAAAGCACTTAGTATCATAGAAACCGATCTTCCGGTATCAGATGAGCGCGATGAGATCATCAGCTTTGTGCGCGAAACAGGAAGGGGTATCATGAAGGGATACATCCGCCGCCATGGCGCTGAGGATATGCCTTGATCCTCACCCTAAAAGAGAAACGCAATCAAATTATGATTTATTTCAAACAAAATAGTAAATTTGCTTATGCAAATACAGGTAAATATTGGTATAGATCAGCTAATTGAAATTGTCAGGAAATTACCGAAAAAGGATATTGACAAATTAAAAACTGAGCTTGAAAGGGAAAAGGCTCCCATCACAAACCGGCAGGATTTTGAATCTTTTCTACTGAACGGTCCCGTATTTTCCAAAAAACAATTAAATACCATCGCTAAAACCAGAAAAGCTATCAACCAATGGCGGGCAAAATAGTTTTAGCGGACACTTCCATTCTTATAGATTACTTTCGTAAAACAGATAAAAGCAAATCGAGTCTCTTTATACTATACAGGCAAGATTATGATTTTCATATTTCAGCCATAACGGAGTATGAAATTTACTCGGGCGCCACTCCAGAACAAATACCATTCTGGCAAGACCTTTTGACAAAAGCAGACGTAATGCCTTTTGATGAAAAAGCAGTTGCGACTGCGATAAAAATAAATAAAGAATTAAAGCTAAAAAGAAAGCAAATAAGTATCGCTGATCTTTTCATCGCGGCAACAGCTATCAGTAACCACCTTCCTTTAGCAACCCTGAATAAAAAACATTTTGAAAGGATAGATGGTCTGAAAATTATAGAATAAAACCCCAATAGCGTTTTCACTTTTGAGCATCTATATATCCAAATGAAGATTACCCTTGAGCATATAAGCAAACGTTTTCAGCGGTACTGGATATTTAAGGATGTCAATTATTCATTTACCGCACCGGGAGCATATGCATTGTTAGGGCCCAACGGCAGCGGCAAGTCTACCCTGCTGCGTATCATATCCGGTATGCAATCACCATCTCTTGGTAAGGTCCATTATTATGATAACGATACAGTTATAGTAGGTAATGAAGTATTCAGCAGAACTGCCTTTAGTGCACCCGGTATGGAAATAGTGGAAGAACTGACTCTGCGGGAATTCTTTGATTTTCATTTTTCATTCAAACGGCTGCTACCCTCTCTTACTATTGACAAGATAATAGATCTTATTGGCCTGAAGGATGCAGTGAATAAGCCTATAGGCGATTAT
>CAIJNJ010000035.1 GCA_903821975.1 uncultured Bacteroidota bacterium | reverse complement strand
TGCAGGATCTGAGACCTTTTTTTGAAACAGAACATTTTATTGAAACGCAGGATGCTACTGCGTACGAGCCGCTGCAATGGGGGGCGAACATTAAATGTGCTACGCAAAACTCCTTCGACTGGGATGATGCCGATATAGTGATTGTGGGATGTGGGGAATGGCGCGGATCTGATTCCACCATGGCATATAGCGATAGCCCGAATGCTATACGCGAGGAATTATATAAGATGTACCACTGGCACAGCGGCATAAAGATAGCAGATGCCGGCAATATCCGGCAGGGTGCCACCCTTGGCGATACCCGCGCAGCATACCTAACTGTATTGCGCGAGATACATGATGCCGGGAAAATAGCGGTTATCCTGGGTGGTAGCCACGACCTTACTTTACAGCAATACGAGGTGTTTAAGAAAGATGAGCAGATGGCCGTAGCTGCTGTGACAGATATGCTCATTGATCTCGATGAAACGGAGACCATTACCGACCGCAGCTACCTCATGGATATGCTCACGGGTACCCCCAATTTCATGTCGCACTACAGCCATATTGCATTCCAGAGCTATTATGCGCACCCGCAGATGCTGGAAACGCTGGATAAACTGCGGTTTGACTTTTACAGGCTGGGAAAAGTGCGCGAGCACATAGAGGATATGGAGCCGGTGCTGAGGATCAGCAATATGTTCAGCTTTGATATATCAGCGATAAAATACAGTGATGCGCCTGCCAATATCAAAGGTTCGCCAAATGGCCTTACCGGTGAGGAAAGCTGCACACTTACCCGCTATGCCGGTATGAGCGAAGTGCTTACTTCGTTTGGCATATTCGGTTACGATCATCTGCATGATGAGCATAACATGACCGCAAAACAGATATCACAGATGCTGTGGTACTTTGTAGATGGCTATCTCGTGCGCAAGAGCGAGGCCAAACTTACGGAGCGCGAGGAATTCATTGTATTCAATGTTGCGTTTACTGATAATGATACGGTATTCCTGAAAAGCAAGCGCACCAACCGGTGGTGGATGAAACTGCCCGACCAGTCATATGTGCCCTGTTCGTATAACGACTACCTTGTAGCCAGCAATGATGAGATACCAGAGCGTTGGCTGCGGGAGCAGGAGCGGTTGCAATGATGATGGTACGATTTTTCAGCTTTTGATTTTTAACTTTTTTGAATTTAAAACGTGCTCGATAAACAAAATAAAATAACAAACCAGGATAAGGCCGTGCTGGTAGGGCTTGTGTATAAAGAACAAACCGAGATCCAGGTGAAAGAATACCTTGCCGAGCTTGAATTCCTCGCGGAGACTGCCGGTGCGGTAACCGTAAAGACTTTTATACAAAAACTTCCTAAGCCCGATAGTAAAACATTTGTGGGTAAAGGCAAGTTGGAGGAGATAAAGGAGTATGTGAAAGCAAAAGGTATAAGCCTTGTCATATTTGATGATGAGCTCACAGGCTCGCAGATAGGCAATATATCAGACGAGGTGGGCATAAAAGTGATAGACCGCAGTGACCTGATACTGGATATTTTCGCAAGCCGCGCAAAGACAGCGCAGGCCAAGGTGCAGGTGGAACTGGCGCAGTACCAATACTTACTTCCTCGCCTCAAAGGTATGTGGAAGCACCTGGAGCGGCAGGGTGGTGGTATAGGCAGCAGGGGGCCGGGTGAGACAGAAATTGAAACAGACCGTCGTATCGTAAAGGATAAAATAGCCCTGCTCAGAAAGCGTCTTGCAGAGATAGACAAGCAGGCATTTACCCAGCGCAAAGAGCGCGGTGAATACATACGCATAGCATTTGTAGGATACACTAACGTAGGCAAGAGCACACTGATGAATGTGCTCAGCAAGGCAGATGTATTTTCAGAGAACAAGCTTTTTGCAACGCTCGATACCACTACACGCAAAGTGGTTTACGAACAAACACCTTTCCTGCTGAGTGATACAGTGGGCTTTATCAGGAAGTTGCCGCACCATCTTGTGGAGAGTTTTAAAAGCACGCTCGATGAAGTGCGTGAGGCTGATTGCCTGTTGCACGTTGTGGACATTTCCCATCATGGTTATGAAGACCAGATGGGCGTAGTGAATAAAACACTACAGGAACTTGGTGCATTTGATAAGCCGATGCTCACCATCTTCAACAAAATGGATCTTTATGAGCAACAGGTATTTGACCCCTGGCTTGATGAAGACGTGAAGAAGGACATGATAACGCAACTGGAAAACCGCTGGCAGCATCTGACCAACAATAACGCCATATTTGTATCCGCCACAGAGCGCCGTAACCTTGACTTGCTGCGCAATACAATACTTGCTAAAGTGAAACAACTCTACGAAATACGCTACCCGTATCTTACAAAGTTTTACTGATTGTAACTGATAGTTTATAGCTCGCCGGCTGCACTTCGATATAATTTCTGGACAGCCTTCACTGTATGCGCGCGCACATTGTTTGTAAAATAATTTTTATCAAACTATTAAATATGTAAAGTTTTTCCCCGAAAAAGCTTTACATATTCTTTTTTGATATTCCCCGAAACAAAAAAAATGTTTAACTTTCCTAAAACCGGAATGGTCATAAACATTCATTTATGAAGCAACAAGTACGTGAATTATTAGTTACCGCAAAAGTAGCACAGCACTGGTCGGATAATTTTGACGAGCGTGTGGAAGAGCTGATGGTGCTGGTAAACAAGGTGGATACCGACAAGCAGGTGCTCGGTGCGGGAGAATTGCTGGACGTTTATCACAAGACAAAACAAACGCCTGCTAAGTCCCGTAAGAAGAAACAGCACGACAGTTACGAAAAGCCATTCGAGTTTCTCGTTTTCCGTAATTGATCAGCTCAGCGACCGGTTTAAAAAATCTATAAAAGGCCGCATGGTTGTAAAAACATCCATCGCTTTCTTAACGACTCCCTTCCCCGTTATATCAGCATCACTAACATTGCAGGACACCGTGAAACTTTTCATTTTCAGATAGTCTATCGCAGGATTGTCTGCTGTATAGCCCTGTGGCAAAGTTTTTAGTTGTTCACCTTCTATTTTTTTGAACATCTTTTTGAATTTCGGTGCCCCGGTGATGTCTTTGAACTCATCGAAGTTGTAATCGATCTCTTGTCGCACGGCTTTTAGCAATGGTGCTTCAGGTATCCATAGTCCGCCGCCTGCAAAACTCTTCCCCCCGGGTTCCAGGTGAAAATAATATCCGGCGCCGGGATACTTGCGCCCCCCCTTGCTGAAGAACGCCCCGAAATGTGCTTTATAAGGCGTTTTATCTTTCGAAAAGCGTACATCCCTGAATATACGGAATACACAATCCTTGGCTTGTTGCTCTTTGAACACCGGTTCTGTGGCAGATAACCCGGCTAGTATCTCCGTTACAAAAGCTTCATAGTCTTCTTTTGCAGCCTGGTAGTCATCCCGGTGCTTATCAAACCATGTTTTGTTGTTGTTGTTGGCAAGTTTTTCAAGAAAAGTAATAGTTGCAGCCTGCAGCATATGGATCAGTATTAAGAATTATCAAAAATAGGAATTTATGTGCCGGAATTTGTAAATTGCTTATCCCTTCAAACTTTTTTGGATCGAAAACCGGTATTTATGTTCATCGCTTCTTTATATAATCTTAAGGGCGGGGTAGGGAAGACCGCTTCCTGTGTCAACTTCGCATATATGGCCGCAAAAGATGGCTATCGTACATTGGTATGGGACCTGGATCCGCAGGGCGCAGCCAGTTATTATTATAAAGCCAATGCCGCAACAAAGAGCAGTGTAAAAAAAATAATAGAGCACTCCCTTTCGCTGCGCGAAGCCATAATACCTACACCATACGAAGGATTGGACATAATACCCGCTGATATTTCTGCCCGCAAACTGGATATACTTCTAGAAGGACAACATGGTACAAAAAAGCACTTTAAAAATCTGCTGAAGGATGTTTCATCTTCATACGATTTTGTTTTTATAGACTGTCCTCCCGGTTTTTCAAATGTCGCGGACAACATATTTATCGCCTCAGATGCAGTGTTGATGCCGGTTATACCTACTACGCTTTCTGTGCGCACTTATGAACAGGTGAAAAATTATTTTGAAGACAAAGACATCGATCTTGGCAAGCTCATGTGTTTCTTTACGATGGTGGATGTTCGGAAGAATATGCATAACGATACCATGCAGCAATTATATAAAGACCGTCGCTTTTTTGAGCACTACATACCTAACCTTTCAGACATTGAAAAGATGGGCGTAAGGAATGCTCCACTCGAGGTTTTTGCACCGTCCAGCTTTGCTGCTACATGCTACCGCGCGTTATGGGAAGATATTAAGGAGGGGGTGCTGGAATGAGGCGTTAGTCTGTAAAAGCACCGCTGATATATTGCTGGAACAGGCTCACCTGTATGAATATGTTTATCCCTGCTAAAGCCAGGGCGATCCAATCTGGCTTCTTATTGGCGTGAAGCATGTACCCAAAGACAAGTAAGGTATTGAAATTGTAGAAAAGAAGCGCCTGGATATGGATATATGCACCCATACTGAACCATACGGCATTGCATAAAATGAACATGATAATAAAATGCTTCAATTTATATTCATCTGCCTTACTTACAAAATGATAGAGGAATACAAAAATGAACGGCGTACAGAATGTATAACGGTGTATGCCCAACAGGTTTGTAGTGTTACTACCCCATGTAGGGTTACAAAAGATCATGGTGAACATGATTATGGGCAGGTAGGCAAGCGTTAGTATCAGTATCTTATCGGTATATACTTTTTTGCCGGACAACCATTTGAAAGCTTTAATAACAAGCACTATCATAGCCACAACGCAAACTAATAATGCCAGCGCACTTAGCCATGTCACTCTTTGCCCGCCGTAATAATTGGAAAAAGGAAGGATTGGCATGGCCAGCTGGTGACCCAGATATTTTACCTGTTGTTTATAGTACGCAAACCATATACCGGTATCATAATATTGCACCAGCACAAAAACAAACAGTCCGGCTAATGTTGGTACCGCATATCGGAATAGATAGGCAAATATGGCTTTAAGAAAATCCTTCCTGTCATTTGTCAGTAATTCCATTATCAGGAGCGAAGGGATTAAAAAAACTCCTGTGGCTCTCGTTAGCGATACAAGGAAAAGGCCTATCCACGTCAGCCAGTGTTTTTTTGTTGCGATACCATAAAAAGAAAGCGCTGTAAACAAACAAAACAGGGCCTCTGTATACGGTACCAGCATGAAATAAAGCGACGGTGTGGTTAGCCAGAGGAATTTTTCTTTCATGCTTACCGGGTAGATGCAGGAAACCAGTGTGAATCCAATAGCAAAAAAGATAAGGTTGGCAAAGCATATACCCCAAACGCCAACATGCAACAACCGCCATACCCACGGGAATAATATATAGCAACCGGTATTATTGCATCGCTCATCAGGATAGGTGTAGCCGATCTGGGAAATATTCCGGTAAATACCGGCATCCCATCGCAGCAGTGTTTCGTTATCAGGTATAGTGGTCGCTAATCCCGTTCTGAATAAAAAAAACTGGAAACAGTATGCGAATAAACCGTAACCCAATACCAATAAAAAAGTATTGACAATATCTTTCCTGTTATTGGATAATGCGGCCTGCATGGGTATATGCTTAGTACAATAATAGCATTTCTGTGCCTTATATTATAATATTCAAAGCAAATAACTAACAATAACTATTTTTATAAAAAGATTACCTTTCTGAAATGCTTTCACGCACCGCATACTTTATCTCTGTACTGTTGATGTGTTATGCATCATTCTTCTTCTATCCGCGGTATCAGCAGCACACTACCGAGGCGCCTATTGCATGGGATGTATCCGGGTATTACTGGTACCTGCCTTCCATATTTATTTATCACGACTTGCAGCACCAGTCGTTTAAAGACAGCATCCTTAAAAAGTACAAACCTACGGGCGAAGATTTCCAACAGGGCATGCAGTTGGATAACGGTAGCTATGTGATGAAGTATTCTTCCGGTATGGCCGTGATGTACCTGCCTTTTTTTACCATTGCCAATGCAGTAGCCGGCCCGATGGGATATCCTAAGGATGGCTTTTCCATGCCGTATCAGTTGGCTATACAACTGGGAGGCTTCCTTGTATCTATTCTTGGGCTGTGGTATTTAAGAAAATTGCTGTTGAACTTTTATAGCGATAAAGTAGTTGCCATTACATTGATACTATTGGTTTTTGGTACCAACTATCTCAATTATTCGGCTATCGATTGTGGTATGTCGCACTGCTGGCTGTTCACTGTGTACGTCTTCATTTTACTGAACACGCACTATTTCTACCAGGCATTTAAGACAAAGTATGCAATAAGAGTAGGACTGCTTGTGGGCCTCGCCACGCTTACCCGCCCCACAGATGTTATTTCCTGCCTCATCCCCCTATTGTGGGGTATGGAAAGCATTTCCGTTACTGCAATAAAGGAGAGAATAGGGCTTGTTGTAAAAAACGTAAAAGCACTCACACTTGCCGGTATCTGTGCGGCCCTGGTTATTTCCATTCAGCTAATTTACTGGAAGCATGTTTCGGGGCATTGGCTGGTATACAGTTATGGTAATCAGAGCTTTTCCTGGAAGCATCCGCACGCATTTCTGTACAGCTTTAATTACAGGTGCGGGTGGCTCACTTATGCGCCTATGATGATCCTTGCCATCATTGGGCTTATTCCCTTCGTGAAAAATGGTAAGAATAGGGTCGCTGTAATTGTCTTTTGCCTGTTGAACTACTACATCGTCTCTGCCTGGGATATATGGTGGTATGGGGGGCGGGCCATGGTGCAGAGCTATCCTTTGTTTATGTTTCCGTTGGCAGCGCTGGTTAGTACAGTATTAGACAGGAAACTCCTGTTATGGATATTTGCACCATTATCGCTGCTTTTTCTTTATTTCAATATCTGGATAACCTATCATTATCACAGCGGAAATATCTATGACAGCGACTGTATGAACAAAAACTACTTCTGGCGTGTAGCAGGCCGCTGGAGCGTACCGGCCAATATAATTGTAATGAGAGATAATACTGAACTCTTTGAAGGAGATCCGCAGGACCTGCATCTCCTATACCAAAGCGAGCTTAAGCCGGACACTGCAGCGGTAAAGTATTTGTTACTCAACAAAGAAACACAGGAAAGCCCTGTTTATAGTTTTGCATTTAATGGCAGTAATGCAAAATGGTTGCGCGTACAGGCCGAATTTCACTGCGGTAATAAAGAATGGGATGTATGGAAGATGGCCCAGTTTGTGGTAAGGCTTGTAGATAAGAACAAGCCCGGCAAGGGAATCGTAAAGGAAAATATGATACGCGTATATCGCCTGCTCGACGAAAACGAGAAGAAGGACATTTCGCTTGATATGAAGTTATCACAAGAGCATTACGATTCCGTATCCATCAGCTTTTGGAATGCCGGCAGCGATAAAGAACTGGCTATTGATAGCCTTAAAGCCTGGAGCTTTAATAAATAGCAAAAAAGAGCGCCTCATCACGAGGCGCTCTTTTTTTGACTAAATCCGTGTCCTTATGACTCCGGATTCAATACAGATACAAACTCATTCTTGCCATCAAACAATTGTTTGGCAGTTGCCTGTATGTCTGCAGGTGTAAGTTTCTGGATGTATGCATCATATTGCAGCACGCGGTCTTTGTCCTTACCCCAGAATAAAATGCCCTGCAGTTTATCTGCCCAGTATTTATTCTCTTTCAGTTCAGTAACATGCTTTTCATGCCACTGGTTCTTTACCTTATCCAGGTCCTTAGCTTCAGGTCCTTTTTCTTTTATCGTTTTTATCTCATCATTGGCTGCAGCGATCAGCTTTTCTACATTTTCAGGGCCGCATGGCAGGTTCAGTTGTATGCTGTAGCGCTGGTATGGCTCTTTAGCTGTATTACCACCAAAACCACCGCCATAGATAGCGCCCATTTTTTCACGCAGGTCTTCTATTACCTTAATGTTGAGGACTTCTGTCAGCGCCTGTGTTTTTAAAGCCAGGTCTTCAGAATACGGTATCTCACCCGTATATATGGCGAGTATCAGGCTCTTTTTTTCCTTGCCTTTCTTCACTTCCATTTTGTGCACACCTGCTACCGGGCGCACACCATTGTCAGCTATTGCCGGGGTTTTGGTTCCCTTGGGTAGGCTGCCGAGGTATGTTTCAATCAGTGGTATTGCTGTTGCGGCATCAACATTGCCTACTATAAAGAAATGATATCCATCTCCACCACCTATCTCGTTCTTATAGATCTCAATAGCGCGGTCCAGGTTTATTTTGTCAAAATCTGCCTGGTGCGGTATTACCATTCTTGCCAGCGGATTGTTGCCAAACAATGTCTTAATAGTAGTATCCGCGAATGCTGCTTGTGGGTTGGAAGTAATGAACTGCAGCATGGTCATTTCTTTTTCTTTGTAAGATTTGAACAATCCTTCATCCTTACGCGGCTGTGTGATGTAAAGGTTGGTAAGCTGCAGCATGCTTTCAAAATCCTTGATGGTGCTTTTTGCTTTTACCTCATCGTTTATTTCACTGATGCTCGCGCTCACACTGATGTTCTCACCGGCAGTTACTTTTTCCAGGTCTGCAGGTGAAAATTCGCCCACACCCATTGCTTCTACAAGGTCGGTGGCGAAGTGTGCATTGCTCTTGTCTGCGATGCCATAACCATTTGTTCCGCCTTTTTTAATGCCTGTCATCAGTATTTCATCACTCTTGAACGTGGTAGACTTAATGGTTACTTTCACACCATTGCTCAGCGTATAGGTGGTTGCATCCAGCCCGTCTTCTTTTACCTGTGAAACTACCTTGCCCGGTGTCGGTTTGTTTGGCATCAGTGATGTTGCAACAGCTTTTTCTTCAGATTTTGCGATGTCCTGCTTAAATCCTTTTTCTGTCATTGCCAGCAGTTCCTGCTCGGTAGGCAGTTTTACGTCACTTTTATCCGGTGCGGTAATGAGCGTAAATGTGTTCATGTTCGCCATCCACTTCTTAGGCAGCTCGTTAATATCAGCAAGTTTTATCGCTGGTATCATACTCTTGTAGTAGCCATACTCATTCGCAATACCGGGGAAAGGCTCTTTGTCAAGAAATGCGCGGAGATATTCTTCCACATATTGCCTGCTATCGGTTGTTTTGCGCTCGTTGTACGACTTTTCAATATTAGACATCATGTCTTTCTTGGCAAGTTCCAGTTCGCTCTCGGTGAATCCGTATTTCATGGCGCGTACCAGTTCGCCTGTCAGTGCGTTCATTGCTTTTTCAAGGCCGTCCTTGCTGAAGGCTGCTACTGCGGAGAAACCTTCGTATCCATGGATAAGCCCGTCAAAATCGGTTCCTGCAAATGCAAACGGTGGGTTGCTGCCTTGTGCAAGGTCATTGAGGCGGCGGTTAAGGATAGACTGTGCTATTTCCTTTTCCATGTCATTCTTGTAATCACCAATCGTTGCCTGGTAGTGTTTCTTTGCAAACGGGAAAGTGATGATCAGTTGTGATCCGGTTGCTTCTTTATCGGTAACCACCATTGCCTCAGGGGCTTTACGTGGCGTTACGTCTACATATTTGCGCTCTCTTTCATTTGCGGGGTTCTTGAGTCCACCAAAATGTTTCTCCATCATTTTCTTTGCAGTAGCCACATCTATATCTCCCACTATTATCACTGCCTGCAGGTCGGGGCGATACCAGTCATGATAAAAATTGCGCACCTTATCGTACGTTGAATTTTTGATGATATCATCCTTGCCTATTGGCAGGCGCTGTGCATAAAGTGAGCCTTCAGCCAGTTTCGGGAAATATTTTTTCAGCATGCGGTCTTCTGCGCCTTTGCCCAGGCGACTCTCTTCCAGTACCACGCCACGCTCTTCATCTATGTCTTTATCGGTAAGCAGTGCATTGTGCGCCCAGTCTTCGATGATCTGGAAACCTTTTTCAAGATTATCCGGCTTATCGGTAGGTATAGGCAGGATATATACAGTCTGGTCGAACGCAGTATAAGCATTAAGGTCAGCGCCAAACTGCACACCTATCGATTGCAGGTAGCTCAC
>CAIJNJ010000034.1 GCA_903821975.1 uncultured Bacteroidota bacterium | reverse complement strand
TAATGAATATTTTTGTAGTGTAAACCCCAGCTGGGACTAACAAAATGGCAGTAAACAAAAAACGGGATTATCTTACCAACGTGTAAACCTATTTCGGGACGAGGCAATACTCCCAAACGAAAAATGTCGGGCAAGAATGGGGCAACAAGCCTGCACTAAACGAGCGAAAGTGGGGCAACAATGGGGCATGATGTGGCAACGGGTTATTTCATAAATAATTGATTATCAATAAAATATAATTACTCCTTGCCCCATTCCACCCGTTTTATTTTATTTGAAAAATGGGGCAATGTTTTTATCAAATCCATTCCGGAGCAAACTAAAATGCGCTCACTGGGCAAGTAGCAGCACATGATTAGAAAATGCATCATGTTTATCAAATAAATCAGACAAATCACAGTTCAGACAATGCAGTTAACAAAAAAAATATTACCTTCGCCGTCCGTTTTTATCACGGAGATTGTAGCTCAGTTGGTTAGAGCATCAGATTGTGGTTCTGAGGGTCGCGGGTTCGACCCCCGTCAGTCTCCCTAAATTTGTTTTAAAAAAGTGCTCCCGTGAGCACTTTTTTTGTTACCTTCCATCCCCGATATTCGTATCTTTGTATTTATTGTTTTATAATTAAATTTTACTAAAATGAGTCTAGAAGTAACCGGAAAACTACTTGTAAAGTATGATGCACAACAGGTAAGCGAAAAATTTAAAAAACGTGAATTCGTGCTTGAAATAGCCGAAGAGATCAACGGAAACATTTACACCAACTTCGCCAAGCTACAGTTGGTACAGGCCAAAACTGATATCATAGACCGCTTCAAAGAAGGCGATATGGTAAAAGTGAGCTTTAATATCAAAGGCAACTCTTATGTAGATAAGAAAGATGGTCAAACCAAATACATTACCAACCTCGATGCATGGCGCGTAGAAGCTGCAGGTGCTGCATCTGCACCGGGTAGCAGCCAGCCTGCCCCTGCTTATAACAACAATGCAGGCAACCAGGGTGGCAATAACTATAACGCTGCTCCTAATTTCAATCCATCGCCTGAAACAATTGACGACTTGCCATTTTAATCATATAAAGCAGCCTATGCACCGCTATTTGCGCATTGTTACTGTCATTTTACTTGCCGCCACGCTACTTAGCGCCTGCAGCAAAATACCCGATCATGCGCGCTATATCCCTAAAGATGCCGTTGCAGTCGCAGGTATTAACCTCAAAGAACTGGGTAAGAAAATTGCATGGAATATGATCACGGGCAGTAAGCTCTTCCAGGAAATGCAGAAACGCATTCCCGAAAAGAGCACAAAAGATGCAATGGACGGCATCGAAAAAGCCGGTATTGATCTTGCAAATACGTTCTACGTTTACGTAAAACCAGACACCCGCTTCAAAGGCGGCAACCGCATTACCGGCCTTGTGCCGCTCTCTGATGCCGGTCAGTGGGAAGCTTACGTAAAAAAGGTTTTCCCGCATGCCGAGATTAAACAACATGGCGATCACAAAGAAACAAGCCTTGGGCGCGATATGTTTGTCGGCTGGAACAGCCACCTGCTCGTCATCATTAATGTTATGTCTGTGTCGTCCGACTATAACAGCCTCACCGGCGAGGGCAATGCCGGACCCGGTGAAAAACCTATGGAAGACCTTGCAGGCTTGTCTGCCGAAATGGATAATGCATTTGGGGTTACAAAAGATAATTCAATAGTAAGCAACATTCATTTTGCAAACCTTGAATCAGAAGGCCATGATATTACCTTCTGGCTCAATTACGGGCAACTGATGGACCAGTACGGGGCCAATGTATCCGGCAGCGGTGTGTCCTTATCCGGCACATTGTGGAAAGATGCTGCATTTACTACCGGTATCGACTTTAAAAAGGGTAAGATCACCGGCGATATGCGCTACTACCTGCCTGATGAGATGAAGGAACTGGGCACAGAACTCGGCGCCACAAACGTGGATAAAGATATGCTGGACCGCCTCCCTAATCAAAATGTGGACATGCTGCTGGCTATGCACATTTCTCCAAAGGGTATCAAATTAATGTTAGAAAAAATGGGCGTCCTCGGGTTGGCAAATACCACCCTCGCCACCCAGAATATGAATGTTGACAACATACTCGATGCCTTTACCGGCGATATCAGTTTTGTTATGAACGATTTCAGCTTGCATACGGAAACCGAGGTAGATAGCTTTATGGGGCAGGCTGTTGTACATCAGAACCAGAAACCTAAACTCAGTCTAAGCTATGCAATGAAGGTGAATAAAAAAGAGAACCTTCAGAAACTCGTAAGCATTGCTAAGGAAAACGGACTTCCGCAAATTGAGAATGGTTTTGCCGTTCCGCTTGACGACCAGGATACCGTGTATGCGCTCATCAATGATCAGTACGTGGTTGTTTCTAATAAGAATCCTTATTCTGTTGGTTTCCTGCAGGGAACTTTCAAATCGCAGAAAATGCCCGGCCCTGTTGCAGCAGCAGTTACAGGTCACCCGGTAGCCATGTACCTGGATATACAGCAATTGTTTAAAAACATTGATGCAGGCATTACCCATTCTGCGCAGGACTCAGTGATGATCATCGAAAGTAAAAACCTGGTAAATAATATTTCGTTGAATGGCGGAGAATTTATTAATAATGCGCTTTCGTATCACCTGGATGTAAACTTTACAAACCAGGACGAGAACAGCCTCATCCAGCTTATGGATTATGGCATGAAGATGAATGAAGCAGGGAAAATAGCACAGCATTAATTTATATATTAAAATAACAATTTTTCCGCCAACGATTTAGTGCTATGTAGTGTCTTATATACGATTATAGCGCTTATTCTTTGTTTATTATTGATTTTTTTATAACCTTAGCAAAAAAATACCAATGAGAAGATCATCCCTATACTATACATTAGGACTACTTACACTGTTGGTGGCCGGGATATATAGCTGCAAAAAAGTAAACGGTATCAATAACAATACTGTTGTTGAAACTCCGTATAGTTTATACTTCACTGATACCTCGGGCACACTCTTTGTTTCTACAGATGGGAAAAACATAAGCCTTGTATTCCCAGCAGATGGCAAGCCATGCCGTGCGATTGTAACATCAGGTGACAACATCCTGTGGGCCAAAGACAAATTGTACTTCAGCGACAATAATGGCGTGAATTTCAATCACAGCTTTGATTCATTGAATTCCATCAGCATGTTCGATTTCGGTGCCACCGGCATAGGTTTAACAGGACCGGGCTCTGTAGCAGTCAATGGGCTGCCCATCGATTTTAACCAGTCTATGCTCATAACTCCACCTTCCTGGGGTGGCAGGGTTTATGCGGTCACATATGCCAAAGAACTGAACAATGGCAGTATTAATTACCTTGGCATTGTACATAGCGATGGACAAGGCAGGCCCGGGACATGGGGCACTGATGGCTATGACTCTATAATAGGAGGGGTATTGGGTGCAGGTAAGTTACCTGTAAATATTACCTCGCTTACACAACTTGCCAATGGTTATTTATGTGGTCTTGCTTATGAGAATGATGCTGTGATTACAGCCAGTACACGCGCCAATCGTATTCGTTATGTAAGGAACTTCTACAAGGCCGCTAAAGATGAAAATCCTGGCGATAAATGGCGCGAAGTAACTTCAAATCCGGATGCGGTAACATCTTGGCCCACCGGCCACGGCGTTAACCAGTTGCCGCCTCATCTCGGTACGCCTGATACCAGCTTCTTTACACTCGGTCATTTGAATAACAGGCTTATTGCCATAGACCGTAAAGGTGAATATGGCGCGTGGTACAGCGACGACTATGGTGCTAATTGGTCCAAATATTCCGGGCTGCCTGCTGGCATACCCCTTATGTGTATTTCAGCACCGTTCGAGCAGGTTTGCCTTATCGGCACCGATTCTGCCGGCCTGTACATGTTGAATCAAAACACAGGCAGCTGGCAACAAAGCAATAGCGGGTTAAGTAATAATCTTGTCGTTCGTAACATAACCTTCAAGGAAACCATTTACAAGAATGGTACGGTGAAGAAATATGTTTACCTCGCTACCAATATGGGTATATACCAGAGTACAGATGGCGGCATGAACTGGATCAGGACCATACCTGGCAACTATGTAGGTATTTATTGATCTGTAGAAATATCTTCACCCAGGAAGTCTTCAAGATCACGTCGTTGCTTTTTCGTCGGATGCCCTGTTTTACTTTGCCGTTTGCCGGTGTTAAAGCTCGCGCCGATATGCTTGTTGGGTAATTTCCCTTCTTCTGTTGTATGGTCTATGTAATTGAGTATTGCTTCTTTATATCCCATGCGGTCATGCAGTAACCCGGTTACCTCTATAAGCCAGTTTCGTGCCGGTGTTTTTATCTGGTAGCGGTCGCCTACAGATACCATGCGTGAAGGTTTTACCGCTGCCCCATTCCACTTAACCTTGCCCGCTTCTATAGCTGCCGCAGCTTGTGTGCGCGTCTTAAAAATGCGGATGGCCCAAAGGTATTTATCAAGTCTTGGTTGCTCCATCTTTCGTACGTGGTTATAGCTACTCTATTTTATCCTGCCTGCATATATACCCTGCAATATGGCCGGTGAAAATTTTAACCCCGCCCCTTTTTTTGATACCCAGAACATGCAGACATCATATCGTTCATCAAATACATCCACCCACCCGCAAAGACATGCACCCATGCCTCTTTGCAGCAAACCGTTAACCGTGAAAAACAATTCCTCAGCATCAAATGTATCGCTCACCATGCATGCCTGCTCCCCTTTAAACCCATGCCTGATGCATATTTCACCGAGCATTATATTGGGCAGTGTGTATACAAATAATGCAGGACTGGGAACCGCAATGCCATCGAGGTATTTCTTGTCAACATCAATGCAGCCATATGATGTGGAAAGGCATACAGCTATATTATTCTTATCATATCCTTCATAGGGCAGTGTATTGCCGGAGCACAGGTATTCTGCTCCTGCCCATGCCCATTTACACAGCCTGTCCATTTTGTAAAACTTGGGATAACTGCTATGTAATGCGCTATATAATGCCTCAGGGGTAAGCGTATCTGCTGGTAGCTGTATCGCCGGAGAACCGGAACATACAGGGCGTTGTTCCGTCAAGTTATTTACAGATATCCAGTGGTTTATGACCATAATAATACTTGCGGATAATTATTTTTTCTTAAGCTCTAATATAGTATGGCTCAGCCCTACGTGATCGTGCTGTTCCACAACTTCAAAACCCGTTTCGTCTATTACTTTAAGATATACTTCGCTATCATACATCTGGCTGTTGCCATTGGCCATCGTTGTAAAATATAATGATGCCATCTGCAGGCTGAAAGCACCGGCTTCATACTGCTGGCAGTCCCAGAAGGTTTCATTGATGATGATGCGGCCATCATCCGGCAATATATCGTGACATTTGTGCAGTATTGCTATGATCTGTTTGTCGGTAAAGCAATTGAGGAACTGGCTCATGAATATTAGGTCGTAACCTTCAGGCAAGCCCGTTTCATTATCCAGTATGTTATGCGGATGGTACGTAACACGGTTACTATAGCCTGCCGCATCAATATTCTCCCTGGCCTCAGCAAGCTGCCCTTCAAGATCCAGCAGACCTATGTGTACCTCTTTATTGTATCCGGCACATGCCATCGCCCACTTGCCGGTATTTGCGCCTATGTCCAGTATTCTCAGCGGTGCATGACTAAATACATATTTCAGCACCTCCGGAAAAGCCAGGTCTGAGTAATAATGATCGAATGCAAACCAGCTGGTCTTTGCCGGCTCAGGGAAAACAGGCAACCCTTCATATATCGTGTCCCATGCGCCTATGTGTTTCAGCCCTGTTGGCTTACCCATCATTATGGAATCTTCAAGATCGGCAGCACCTGCATAACATACATCACGCATAAAATCCGTGTTGATACGCGCCATGGGATGGTTAATAAATACATGCCCTGTTTTGGATAAGAAATAGTGACCCTCCCGCCGGAACATCAGCCCTATGCCAAGGGCAGCTTCCATAAGCACCCGTACACCGTAATATGGCATTTGCACCTCGTCGGCTACTTCCTGTACTGTCCGTCCCGTATTTCGCGACTCCTCCACATATTTAAGAATACCTTTATCCCTCAGGATCACCGATGCCCGGAAAACATAAGGTGCAAACGCTATGAACTGCGCATCCCTTATGGCATGGGCAGCGTGTTTTTTATCGTCGGCAAACATGTGTTTTCTTGCCCTATTAGCTTGTACTTCTTCCAACCTATATATTATAATGAAGTGATGAATAAAATTTATACTTAGATCATGCAGGTAATGCAATATACTATTGTTAATCGAAAAGATGAACACATTGAAAATCAACGTTTAACCCCAATAATTTACCCTATGTTAAGTTTTCGGAAATATTTTTATCCCAGTGATTTTGAAAGTATTTTTAGCCTGCATTATTGATCATGCTCACTATTGAATTGAATCATGCTGAAAACGACTAAACAAACCATAGTACGCGATATAAGCTGGCTGGCATTTAACGCCCGCGTGCTACAAGAGGCAAATGACACCAAAAATCATATTCACGATCGCCTGCGTTTCCTGGGTATCTTTTCCAATAACCTCGATGAGTTTTTTCGTGTGCGGGTGGCGGCACTGAATAAGATGGTGCTCCTGGGCAAGGCTGCTAAAATGCACCTGGAAGCTAACCCCGATAAGATCCTGAAGAAAATACAGCAGGTGGTTATCACACAGCAGGAGGACTTTGACAACACCTATTCCAATATCATTACAGAACTGGAAAAGAAAAGGGTATTTATTAAGAATGAAAAACAACTTTCAAAAGAGCAGAAAGAATTTGTAGCCAAGTTATTCGAAGATAAGGTGCGGACGCAGATCATCCCGTTAATGATCGAAACGATACCGCATATCCCGCTGCTACGCGATAAGTCTATATATCTTGCCTGCGTGCTGGGCAGCACGAAAGCAACAATGATCCAGCGGTATGCGCTTATCGAAATACCTACCAAGGTATTGCCCCGCGTTGTGATACTGCCATCTGAAAAAGGCCCTACAGATATCATACTCCTTGAAGACATCATCCGCTTCAACCTGCCCAGCCTCTTTGCCCCTTTCGGGTTCAACAGGTTCATGGGGTACATCATAAAAGTTACAAGAGACGCGGAACTGGAAATAGATAATGATGTGAATACCAACCTCATTGATGAACTGGAAAAAGGGTTGAAGAACCGTAAAAGGGGACGTACCACACGTTTTGTATTTGACAGGCACATAGACCACATGTTGTTAAATTATCTCACTAAAAGGCTTGGCCTCACTAAAAAAGATAATCTTATACCGGGAGGGCGCATACATAATTTCAAGGATTTCATTGATTTCCCGGCATCAATATTTGATGACATAAAGCCCAGGCAGGAACCTTTTGTCCACCCATTGCTTAAACAGCCTTGCCGTATCATGGATGTTATTGATAAGCGGGATGTGATGCTGCATCTGCCTTATCATTCATTCGATTCAATAATAGACCTGCTGCGCGAAGCCGCAATTGACCCGTTTGTGCATAGTATCCGAATAACATGCTACAGGGTGGCCAAAAATTCCAAAATTATCAATGCCCTCATTAATGCTGTGAGAAACGGCAAAGAGGTAACTGTAGTGCTGGAACTCCGCGCCCGGTTTGATGAAGAAGCAAATATGCGCTGGAAGGCACAACTGGAAGAAGAAGGAGTAAAAGTGGTGCTGGGCCTGCACAACATGAAGGTACATGCCAAAATATGCGTAATAAAAAAGAGGGAGTTCAATCATACCCGCCAGTACGGGTTTATATCCACGGGCAACCTTAATGAGAACACAGCCCGCTATTATGGGGACCATTGCCTGCTTACCACTAACAGGAATATTCTCGCCGATATAAACCGCATATTCGATTATCTCGAAAACCCGGTTAAAAAAGCATCTTACCTGAAGAACTGTAAAACACTGCCTGTTTCTCCAATCACCATGCGCAAATCTATGTTATCGCTTGTTGATAAAGAGATAAGGCTTGCCAAAAGAAAAAAGCCAGCCTCTGCTATTATTAAGCTAAACAGCATTGTAGACAAGGTGCTCATAGAAAAGTTATATGCAGCCGCCAGGGCCGGCGTGGATATCCAAATGGTGATACGTGGCATATGCTGTGCTTATTCAGAGCAAAAAGCATTTAAGGGCACTTTTAATGCCATCAGTATAATTGACGATTACCTGGAACATGCCCGGGTATTTGTGTTCGGTAAAGGGAGCGATTCTAAAGTCTTTATTTCGTCAGCCGACTGGATGATACGCAACCTTGACCACAGAATTGAGGCTGCCTGCCCCATATATAATAAAGAAATTCAACAGGAATTGATCGATATTTTAAATATTCAGCTTGCTGAGAATGTGAAAGGTCGTATATTAGATAACGAACAAAGTAACCAGTATGTGCTAAGAAATGAACACACACCGAAAGTTCGTTCGCAAGAGGATATTTATAAATACTTACAAAATAAAACCTACAAAAAGTGATACTCGCCGCTATTGATATTGGTTCCAATGCCGCGCGACTATTGATTTGTGAAACTTCTGTTTATAAAGACGGCACCGTTGACTTTACAAAACTAACCCTGCTTCGCATTCCATTACGTTTGGGTTTTGATGTGTTTGATACGGGTGCTGTTTCTGAGGAAAAAAAGAAGAAACTCATAGAAACAATAAAAGCCTACAAGCTTTTAATGAACATTTACAATGTGGAAGCATTCAAGGCCTGCGCTACTTCAGCTATGCGTGATGCCTCTAATGGCCCGAAAATACTGGATGAGATATTTGCGGAAACCGGCGTAAAAGTAGATATTATTACCGGCCAGGAAGAAGCCAACATCATTTACGAAACTCACATCGCCGAAAAACTCAGTGACAACAAATCTTACTTGTACATAGACGTAGGTGGCGGCAGCACAGAGATAACGCTTTACTCACAAAATCATACCATTTTTAAAGAATCATTCAATATTGGCACTATCCGCTTGTTGCATAGTAAAGTTAGTGACGAGCAATGGGAGCATATGAAATGGTATATTAAGACGTATGCCCGGGATTATCAGCCACTCGAAGCAATAGGTACCGGCGGGAATATCAATAAGATATTCTCCATGTCCAAGCGTAAAGAAGGGCGGCCGCTAACGCTTGATCTTCTTAAAGACTATTACAAATAACTCAGTTATACCCCTCTTGAAGAGCGTAAGCATCTTTACCAGTTTCGCGATGACCGTGCCGATGTAATTGTTCCGGCATTACAGGTCTATATATCCATTATGCGCTGGGCACTGGCCGATGAGATTTATGTGCCCAAAATAGGCCTTGCGGACGGTCTTATCAAGATGCTTTATAACGAAAGAAAACAAAAGCACACAGACAGGATATTGTAGTAATCGCCGCCATACATATTTCGCTAGTTTCTTACTGGCATAAAAAAAGGTGGGTTGCAAATGCAACCCACCTTTTTGTTTTAAGGTCATGCTTATTGTTCGAGTACGAAATGGAATACCATCTTCTCTGTGTTGCTGCGCAAGTTCAGCATATACATGCCGTTCGCAAGCGTATTACTAATAGTGATGGTCTCATTTATCTTACCTGCATGAGCGGTTACTTTTTCCTTATAGATCACTTGGCCCAGTACGTCTGTTACTTCGAGTGTTACCTCTTCATCATCCATGCTACCCAACGTTCCTTTCACTGTGAACGTACCCTTGTTCGGGTTAGGCAACAAGCTCAGAGATGCCGGTACCGGAGTCACGATTACAGGGGTCACGATAGTTGTCAGCCCTCCCTGATTATCACCCATAACATGGGTGATATCCACGGTGCCAGGTTTGATACCAGTTACCGCACCCGTACTGTCAACCGTTGCTATACCATTATCACTGCTTGTCCATGCACCGGTGAGTATATCATCGATGATGTTAACAGTTGATCCCGTATATACCGTTGTGACGTTACCTGTGTTAGAACTACCACCGAAGCGTGCAGTCGCGGTAATGGTCTTTGTAACCCTGGTTGAACAACCGCCAGCATTAGTAACGGTATAGCTGATTGTTGCGTTACCTACTGTAGCAACTGCCGTGGCTGTTACAGACCCTACGCCTGCACCGCTCAGTGCTATTACTGCAGAATTGCTTGAAACCCATACACCGCCTGTTGTTGCATCAGACAGGATAACCGGGCTACCACCATGTGATATACTTGGTGGACCGGATATTGCAGATACCACCGGTAATGCGCTCACTGTTATCACCTGTGTGGTATAACAACCAGTGTTGATCGTATAAGTGATCGTTGAGGTACCTGCAGATACAGGGGTAATCGCGCCACCATTGGTGATCGTAGCTACGCCGGTGTTACTGCTCTTATAAGACTGTGCTACAGTAGAAACATCACTTACATAAGCCGTAGTTCCCATACATGCATTGAATGTACCCGTCATTGCTACAGGGTTTGGACGCACCGACATCGGATATGTGCTGAAGCAGTTGTTCACTGTATAGCTAATAGTATAGCTGCCTGCCACAGATCCTGAAACATTGCCAGAGCCATCTACAGTCACATTAGTACTGCTTGTGCTCCATGTACCGCCGGCGGTTGCATCAGATAATGAAACTGTCGCTCCCACACATTCTGCATTAGTACCCGTAATAAATGCCGGGTTAGGGTTAACTGTAATAGGATATGTCGCTGAACAACCTGCAAGTGTATATGAGATCAGGAGTGCACCTGAACGGGAAGAACTTCCTGTTACAACACCGGCAGAAGATACTGTTGCTACCAGTGTGCTGTTGCTGCTCCATACACCACCTGTTGCCGCGTCTGTCAGTGCGAGGGTATAACCCTCACATGCGATAGAACTTGGTCCTGTGATCGGGCTTGGTGTGGGGTTTACCGTCAGGGTAACTGTACGCGAGCAACCCGAGCCCAGCAAATAAGTGATATTAACAATGCCGCCCGAACCAACACCTGTTACAACACCTGTACTGCTACCTACAGTCGCAATTGTATTATCGCTTGTAGACCATGCACCACCTGCTGTTGCATCACTCAATGTGATCGTTGCACCACCGCACAAGGTCGAGGATGCACCATTAATTGGCAAAATCGGGTTCACCGTTACTACAGTCGTTGTTTTACATGTTGATGGCGCTACATAAGTAATTGTAGCAGTACCACCTGCAACTGCAGTTACAACGCCTGTAGATCCGACAAGGGCAATAGAACTGTTGCTGGTGGTCCATGTGCCACCTGCAATATCATCGGTCAATGACTGTGTCTGACCGGCACATACAGGCGCATTCCCTGTAATAGCATCCGGTAATGGATTCACAGTCATTACCTGTGTAGCGATACAGCCGGTATTGATCGTATATGTGATCGTGGTTGTACCCGCGGCTACCGCAGTTACTGCACCTGAGTTAAGAATAGTGGCAACAGATGTGTTACTGCTCGTATACGACATACTTGTTGCGGTGGTATCGTATACAATAGTAGTACCACCCGGGCATAGCGTGAACGTAGCACCGAAGATCGGCGTAGGATTAGGACGCACCGTCATCGGATAGGTCACATAGCAGCCAGCAGGCATTTTGTAACTGATCACGCTGGTACCTGTTACTAAACCAGTAACGTTACCGGAACCGTCTATCGAGATATTTGAGTTATTCGCGCTCCATGTACCGCCAGTAGACGCATCACTCAATGCAACCAGGGCATTTACACAGACATTATATGGGCCGGTAACGAATGCTGGGTTAGGGTTAACTGTTACCACAGCAGTTGAGATGCAACCAGATGCCAAAGTATAAGTAATGGTTGTTGTACCTGTATATGTGCTTGAAGTAACGACACCAGAACTATTCACAGATGCATACACGTTAGCACCACTCCATGTACCACCGCCATCGTCACTCAATGTTGACGTGCTGCTAATACACATCGCCAGATTACCGAGGATAGGATCTGCGGATGAGTTGACAGTGACTGTCACCGTGCGTGAGCAACCTGTTGGCAATGTATACATCACAGATGCTGTACCTGCAGACAAGCCATGTATCACACCCGTAGCAGAACCAAGGGTAATGATACCGGAGGCTGTAGTCCAGGTACCACCGGTGCTGGCGTCTGTTAATGTTGTAGAGCCACCGATACATACTGAGGTTACACCGTTTATCGGGAGTATTGTATTTACAGTCATTGTGGTTGTAGCAGTACAGCCGGATGCTACTGTATAAGTAACCGTAACTGTGCCGCCTGAGACACCACCAAATGCCCCTGATGATGGATCGATCGTTCCAATAGCCGTATTGCTACTACTCCAGGTACCACCTGCAGGGCTATCAGTTAATGTTACACCGGACCCTGCACAAACTGCAACTCCTGTAATCGCAGATGGTGTACCCGATACAACTACCGATTTGGTAACTCTGCAACCCGTAGCAAATGAGTAGCTAACAATTGCAGTACCCGCACTTAAGCCAGACAGGTTACCTGTGCCATCTATTGATGCGTGAGCATCAACATTCCAAGTACCAGTACTTGATGTATCGCTGAGCAATATCGAGTAACCGATACATACTATGTTGTTTCCTGATATTGCGCCTGGAATTGGATTGACTGCTACTACCTGCGTACCCACGCAGCCGGTAGGAGATACATAACTAATTATAGTAGTACCTGCAGATACACCTGTCACATTACCGGAAACATCAACTGTTGCATTTCCATTGCTACTGCTCCATGTACCGCTACCCACATTTGCTGTTAATGATATCTGAGAACCAACACACACCACATTAGACCCTGAAATTGCCGGTGTCTGATTCACTGTAACAACTACCCCGCTCGCGCAAGTTGTACTTGCTATTGTGTAAGATATCGTGCTTGTTCCGGCAGATGCCCCTGCAGTTACGATTCCGGTAGTGCCGTCTATTGAAGCTGCACCACTCGCCGTCCATGCACCACCTGGGGTTGAATCGTTCAAGGTAATTGTTGATCCGCTGCACACTACTAACGGCCCACTGATAGCCGTAATAGGATTAACAGTTATGATAGCAGTAGCGAGGCAACCTGTTGCGGTTACCTGATAAGTAATGGAGCCTGTACCACCAGTGATACCGGATACGATACCACTTGATGAGCCGACTGACGCAACAGAAGTACCACTGATCCATGTACCACCGCCTGTGGCATCACCCATTGTTATTGTTGCATTTGCACAGACCGGCAGGTTATTCAATATAGGAGTGATTGGATTAACGGTCATTACTATACTTGTTGCACAACCAGTTGGCAATTTATATGATATGGTGCTTGTTCCAGCGGATACACCATGTACGCTACCAGTGGTACCATCTATGGTTGCTGCAGCACTGCTACTGGTCCAGTTACCAGGTATAGTTGCATCAGATATGGTAAATGTTGATCCCTGGCATATTGCGTTTGCCCCCAGGATAGATGTTGGCAATGGATTAACCGTTACAATTGCTGTGTTAAAACAGCCTGCTGCGGTATAAGTGATCGTTGTTGTTCCTGCATTTATGCCCTTCACATTTCCAGAAACATCAACCGAACCATTTGCAACAACACTGCTGCTCCATGTACCTGACGATGTATTGTCACTAAGCGATGCCGTACCGTTGACACATACAGATAGAGTGCCCTGTATAAATGCAGGAGATACATTTATCGTAATCACAGTTGTCAGCACACATGTGCCCGGGGTTGTGTAAGAGATAAGCGCAGTACCTGCACTTACTCCGGAAACAAGACCCGTGCTACCAACTACTGATGCATGAGCGCTTAGGGTACTCCATGTACCACCGGTCGCGATGTCGGAGAGGGTTATTGCACCATTATCGCATACATTACCCGGGCCAGTAATCGACGGAGCCGGGTTAATTGTAACAACTGTCGTAGTCTGACAGCCGGATGTGCCTATCGGAGTATAAGTGATGGTTGCAGTACCACCGGTAATACCTGAAACAATTCCTGTTGTTCCTACGGTAGCTACAGAAGCGTTACTTGTGGCCCATGTACCTGCACCGGCAGCATCAGTTAATGTCAAGGTGAAACCAGGACATATAGCACCTGTGTTACCAGTAAGACCTGTAGTTGGTGAATTCACCGTAACAACCTGCATAGCCATACACCCTATACTGTTAGTATATGTAATAGTAGATGTACCTGGCGATACTCCCGTTACAGCACCAGAGTTGATCACCGTGGCCACAGAAGTATTGCTGCTGGTATAAGAACTACTTACTCCGCTACTATCGAACACATACGCAACTGCACCGGTACATACTACGAACGTACCATATATCGGTGTAGGGTTGGTGTTAACAGCCATTGGATAAGTCACAATACAACCGGTACCAGGTGCGGTATAGGTAACCGACGTATTGCCGGCTGCCAGACCCGTAACCTGGCCTGAAGTACCATTCACAGATATATAAGAGTTAGTGCCGCTCCACGTACCACCTGTTGTAGCATCGCTCAGTGTCACAGAGGTGCCCACACATTCTGTATACGGACCTGTGATAAACGCAGGAAGAGGTGATACAGTTACTGTGCTTGTGATCATGCAGCCTGTTGGTGCTGTATAAGTAACAATAACTGTTCCTGCAGTTGAGGTAGCATTTACTACACCGGAAGCACTGCCCACGGTAGCGATAAGGTTATTGTTACCACTCCATGTACCACCCGCCGGGGTAACATCACTTAAAGTAATAGATGTGCCCGCACAAAGTATGTTGTTACCGGATATTGCTGCCGGCAATGAATTAATTGTTACGACCGCGGAAACATAACATCCTACGCCCACGCCATAGGATATAAGCGCAGTACCTGCACTAATACCCGTAACGACGCCCGAGGTTGTCCCTAAACTTATGTCTGAAGCGGTAGTGCTCCAGGTGCCACCTGTAGGAATATCACTCAGGCTGGTTGTTGCGCCCGGACATGTTGCCAGGTTTCCAGAGATCGCTGATGGCAATATAGATACGTTTACAGTAGCCGTACTTGTACAGCCATCAGGCAATGTATAAGTAATCAATGAGCTACCAATATCACCAATAGCTGCGGTTGCAACGCCTGATGTCGGATCTATTGAAACGTGCGCATTGTTGCTGGTCCATGTACCGGATGCAGGTGTAGCAGTTAAAGTTGTTGATGTTCCTGCACACAGACCGAACGTGCCGCTGATAGCGCTTGGAACCACATTGACAGTTATCACTGTCGAAACACTACAGATCGATGCTATTGTATACGCTACAGTAGCAGTGCCAGGTGTTACACCCGTAACAACGCCGGTTGATGTTCCAAGGTTAATATTGCCACTTGCTGTGCTCCATACACCACCGCTGACAGCATCTGACAACGTAGTGCTCAGACCTGTACATACAGAACCTACAGTGGATATGGCAGCCGGCATTGAATTTACAGTGGCGATTGTTGTACTCAAACACCCGTCAGTTAACAAGTAACTGATCGTAGCATTACCAGACAACAGACCTGAAAGGTTTCCTGATCCATCTACAGAAGCAATAGTACCGCCTCCGCTCCATGTTCCACCGCCAACGCTCGCACCCAAGGCGATCGAATTACCAGTACATACCGGTGTATTACCCGACAATGTGGCTGTAGCATTTACGGTCACCACTGCATTCACGGAACAACCGGTCGTATTATAGAATACGGTTGCAGTTCCAGGCAATACACCTGTCACAACACCAGTAGACCCATTCACAGACACATTGCCACTTGGAGAACTCCACACACCACCACTATAGAAGTTATGCAATGTTGTTGATGATCCGGCACACACTGGCAGCATATCTGTTATCGGAGCTGCGGCGTTTACGGTGACAACCGTAGTAACCTGGCAACCGGAAGTACCGACAGGTGAGAAGCTTATTATTGATGTACCACCACCAACACCGGTTACGTTACCGCTACCGTCTACAGTGGCGACACCAGTACTACTGCTAAACCATGCACCTGCACCTGTCACATCTGACAGAGACATCGTGAAGGACGGACATAATACGCTGGTATTGCCGGATATAGAAGCTGTTGCAGCGAATACTGTCACTGCTTGTGTTGTGTAGCACCCAGTGTTTATAGTATAGGTTATTAATGCTGTACCTGCAGACTGACCAGTAACAGCACCAGAATTGACAACCGTCGCAACTGATGTATTGCCACTAGTGTAAGACATACTTACACCGGTGCTATCATATACAAATATTACTCCGCCGGAACATGTTTTGAATGACGTGCCATATATAGGCGTTGGAGATGCTTTAACAGTGTTCGGATAAGTAGAGAAGCAACCATTCGCAAAATAACTGATTGTGCTGGTGCCACCAGTAACACCGGTCACATGACCGGAACCGTCAACTGTTGTATTTGAGTTGCTGCTGCTCCAGGTACCACCCGGCGTAGCATCGCTAAGCGTTGTTACAAGACCCACACACTCAGAGGTATTACCATTGATAAACGCTGGGTTATTAGTCACGGTCTCAACCTGGGTAACAACACAGCTACCAAATGAATAAGAGATCGTTGCAGAACCAGTGAGTGATGTACTGCCCGTTACAACACCAGTGCTGGATACGGAAGCCATTAATGAATTACTACTGCTCCATACCCCACCGGATATAGCATCGGACAAGGTTACCGGATAAGCCTGGCATACAATTGTAGGACCAGACAACGCAGGAGGAGCGGTAACCACTGATACGGTTACTATCCTTGAACAGCCTGTACCTAATGTATAGGTCACTGTTGCTGTACCCGTAGAGCTACCAGCGGTAACGAGACCTGTTGAGCCTAAAGTTATTACACTACCAGAGCTGCTCCATGTGCCACCTGTGCTGGCATCGCTTAATTGCGACGTACCGTTGACACACACACCTAAACTGCCTGTGATTGGTTGGATAGCATTAACAGTCATAGTTGTCGATACTGCGCAGCCTGAACCTATCACATAGCTTACAGTTGTAACACCGCCGGCCACACCAGTGAACACACCGGAAGAAGATCCAATTGTTGCAACTGATGTAGAGCTACTTGTCCATACACCACCTGATGCTGAATTGGTGAAAGTTATCGAAGATCCTGCACAAAGAGCTGACGCACTAAGTGCTGATGGCGATGCGGTTACAGTAATCGGTGTAGAAACTGTACAGCCATGTACATTATAAGTAACATTTGCTATACCCGGTGCTGTACCGGTTACGTTACCGGCACCATCGACAGTTGCGTTGGCATCAACACTCCAGGTACCACCAGTTGTAGCGTCGCTCAGAGATATTGTAAACGTGTTACATACCGCGCTGCCCCCTGAAATAGTTGCAGGAATTGCATATACACTCATAACAGAAGTTGCGGTACATCCCGAAGAAACAACATATCCTATCGTTGTAGTACCTGCTGCCATACCGGTTACCAGGCCGGTTGAACCAATGGTTGCCGCAGTAGGGTTACTGCTGCTCCATGTACCACCGCTGATGATATCGCTCAGAGTAAATGAGGATCCGATACAAGCTGTAGATGGTCCGGAAATTGTTGGTGTCTGATTCACTGTTATTACAACACCTGCTGCGCAACCTGTAGCTAATGCATAAGATATTACAGCCGTTCCGGCAGAAACACCGGTAACAACACCGGTACCCGTTCCAACAGAAGCCGAACCGGAAGCACTCCAGCTACCACCTGTGGTAGCGTCGCTCAGGTTAACAGTTGAACCTGTACAAACCGATGTTGCACCGAGAATTGACGTTATCGGGTTGACGGTAATTACAGTAGTTGCTTTACAACCTGTAGCTGAGATCAGATAAGTAATATTGCTTGTTCCAGACACAAGGCCAGACACATTACCAGATCCGTCTATTGAAGCATTTGTTGAAGCGCTGCTGCTCCAGGTACCACCTGCAGTAGCATCACTTAATTGAGTACTAAAGCCTACACATACTGTTGCAGGTGTAGTCTGTATCGGTGTTATCGGATTCACGGTCACGACAACAGATGATGCGCAACCAGAACCTAATGCATAAGATACAGTACTTGTTCCGGCAGATACACCACTTACGGTACCCGATGTACCTACAGTAACAGCAGAACCGACTACGGACCATGTACCACCGGCAGTTGCATTGCTCAGAGAAGTTGTAGCACTCATACAAACTACCGGAGTACCCAGTATAGCTGTATTCGTACTAACTGTCACCACTGCTGTAGCACTACAACCGGTCGCTGAAACCAGGTATGTAATAGTGCTGGTACCACCTGCAACACCTGTCACTAAACCGCTGGAAGAACCAACAGTTGCTTTGGTAGGTGTGTTGCTGCTCCATGTACCACCGCTTGTGGCGTCACTCAACGTGAATGAAGACCCAGCGCATACAACTGAATTATTTGTAATCGCAGTGATCGGGTTGACTGTCATTGCATAGCTACGGGTACAACCTGTAGATAATGTATAAATAATATTGTATGTACCCTGTAAATTACCCGTTACAATACCAGAGCTTGATCCGACGCTTGCTACAGTTCCATTGTCACTTGCCCATGTACCACCGGTAGTCAGGTCGCTTAATGATACAGTAGATCCTGTACAAACGCTGTTTGGACCGAGTACCACAAATGGCAGTGGATTAACCGTAACGATTGTTGTTATGTAACAACCGCCCGGTACATAATAAGTAATAACAGATGTTCCTGCCGTGATACCGCTAACATTACCTGAACCATCCACAGTTGCATTTGAATTGCTGCTAGCCCATGTTCCGGTAGTACCATCATTGCTCAAGCTTGAAACATTACCCACGCACATAAACTTAGTACCATGGATGCTTGATGGCAGAGGATTAATAGTCACAGTTGTTGTGCTGGATGCTATACAACCTGCGCCCGGAGTTGTTACAGTCACGGTATAAGTTCCGGACTCAGTAACAGTAACACTGCTCAGCGTTGGAGAGCCGAGTGATGACGTATAACTTAATGGTCCGTTCCACAAATAAGACAGCGTACCAGAAGTTGACGTTGCATTTGCATTAAGCAGAACACTGTTACCCGCACATGCCGGGCTGTTATTGCTGGCTGCTGTTGTAGGCACTGCATACACATTTACGTTAGTTGTAACCTGTGTATTAGCACAGCCGGTTTGCGAGTATGTACCGGATAAGCTGTACACTCCGCTAAAACCAAGACCTGATGGCGTTACCGAAGCAGATGAACCAGCGGCGATAGTACCTGTTGTTGTTATTACTCCTGCAGGGCCACTCCATGTAAACGAGTTAGTTCCAGTTGCAGGAGAAGTTGGTGAAGTACCTTCTGTAAGGGTCAATACAGTTGATCCGAAGCATATAGAAGGCGATGACGGAGTAATAGCAGCAAGCGTGGGCTGAGCATTTACAGTTACGGTTGTAGTTACCGGGGTGCTTGTACAGCCGGTTTCTGCATAAGTAGCAGATAATGTATAAACGCCACTATAAGCCGTACTGCTAGGTGTTACTGTTGCTGTAGAACCTCCAGATAAACTGTTAACTGTTGTGATCAAACCTGCCGGACTGCTCCACCTGTATATATTAGCACCGGTTGTTGGCGCTGTTGGTGAACTGCCCTCTGTAAGTGTCAATACAGTTGATCCAAAACACAATGCAGGGGTCGATGGAGTAATACCTGCAAGTACAGGTTGCGCATCAACAATCACATTAGTAGTAACCTGTGTGCTGATACAGCCAGTTTGCGTATATGCACCTGTTAAACTATATACTCCACTATAAGTAAGATCGGCCGGTGTTGTTGAAGCATGAGATCCGGAAGACAAACTGCCGGTCGTAGCGATCACACCTGCAGGGCCGCTCCATGTAAACGTATTTGTACCTGTTGCAGGCGAAGTTGGAGAGCTGCCTTCTGTGAGGGTCAACACTGTTGATCCGAAACACAATGCAGGTGTTGATGGTGTGATAGCAGCAAGCGTTGGCTGTGCATTTACAATTACGTTTGTAGTAACCGTAGTGCTTGTACAACCTGTTTCCGAATAAGTAACTGACAAAGCATACACACCGCTAAAGCCAGTGCTTGTTGGCGTCACGGTTGCTGTTGATCCACCGGATATCGTACCGGTTGTAGCTATCGCAGAAACCGGGCTGCTCCATGTATACACATTTGTTCCTGTTGAAGGGGCAGTTGGTGAACTACCCTCTGTAAGCGTCAACACAGTTGAACCAAAACACAACGCAGGTGTTGAAGATGTGATAGCAGCAAGTACAGGCTGAGCATCAACGATTACGTTTACAGTAACCGGGGTGCTTGCACAACCTGTTTCTCCGTAAGTTGCAGATAATGAATACACACCGCTGAATCCGGTGCCTGTTGGTGTTACCAGCGCCTGAGAACCAGCAAATAGGCTGGAAGCAGTAGTCACTACTCCGGCAGGTCCGCTCCATGTATACACATTAGAGATACCTGTTGGTGAAGTTGGAGAAGGACTTTCTGTTAGTATGAATGCTGATGAACCCCAACACAATGCAGGTGTTGAAGATGTGATCGAAGCCAAAGTAGGCTGTGCATCCACCCTTACATTCGTAGTAACAGGAGCGCTTGTACATCCTGTTTCTGAATAGGTTGCAGACAAGCTATATAAGCCACTGTAGCTCGTACCTGAAGGCGTAACTGTAGCACTAGCTCCCGCAGATATACTGCCAGTAGTAGTGATCACACCTGCAGGGCCGCTCCATGTATAAGTATTCGTACCGGTTGCAGGTGCTGTTGGTGAAGAACCTTCCGTAAGGGTCAGAACAGTAGAGCCGAAACACAACTTAGTATCTGATGGTGAAATACCAGCAAGCACAGGTTGCGCATCAACGGTTACAGTTGTTGTAACCTGGGTACTTGTACAACCCGGCTCTGAATATACTGCTGATAATGTGTACACACCGCTATATGAAATGCTGTTTGGTGTAACCGTGTAGGTATCACCTGCATTCAATGTGCCTGATGATCTTGTACCTCCACTTGGGTCCCTCCAGGTAAAGGTATTAGTACCTCTTGATGGCATAGTTGGCGAAGGGCTTTCAGTCAATGTCAATATTGTTGACCCATAACACAATGCAGGAGTAGATGGCGTGATAGCTGCAAGTGTCGGCAGCGCATCTACAATCACATTTGTGGTAACCTGGCTGCTAACACAACCTGTGCCGGAATAGCTTACAGTCAGGCTGTATATACCACCGGCTGCAGTTACAGAAGGTGTAAATACGGAAGTGCTAACAGAACCTACATCACTGTATCCATTAGGGCCGCTCCAGTTATAGGTAACCGCTCCCGGCCCGGAAACTGAACCTGCAGTGAGGGTTAATGGTACTCCTATACAAAGCGCTGACGCAGACGGTGTGATGCT
>CAIJNJ010000033.1 GCA_903821975.1 uncultured Bacteroidota bacterium | reverse complement strand
AGAATGTAATAGATACCCAGCGCAGCATAGGCGCAGATATCATTATGGCTTTTGACGAATGCCCACCCTACCCGTCGGAATATGACTATGCAAAAAAATCGATGGAGCTCACGCACCGCTGGCTGGCAAGGTGTGTGCAGCAAATGAATAATACCGACCCTAAATATGGTTATGAGCAAACGCTGTTCCCCATTGTACAGGGTGGTACTTACAGGGACCTGAGGCAGGCATCTGCTGAATTTGTAGCTGCTATGGAATGTGACGGCAACGCAATAGGCGGCCTCTCTGTAGGCGAGCCCGAAGAAATGATGTACGAGCTTTGCGCGCTTTGCTGTGAATATCTTCCGGCAGATAAGCCCCGCTACCTTATGGGTGTTGGCAATCCGTGGAACATACTGGAGAATATCTCTCTCGGGGTAGATATGTTCGACTGCGTAATGCCTACCCGCAATGGCCGCAACGGTATGCTCTTCACAAGCAAAGGAGTGATCAACATTAAGAACAAGAAGTGGGAAAACGACTTCAGCCCAATTGATGCTGACCTTGACTGCCACACGAGCCGGTTCTATACAAAAGCATACTTACGTCACCTGTTTGTATCTGCCGAAATACTGGCGCTGGAAATAGCCAGCATACACAACCTTGCTTTTTACCTACATTTGGTAAAAGAGGCACGAGCCCATATTTTACAAGGGGATTTTAACTCATGGAAAAATGAGATGATACCTGTATTAAAACAAAGAAGGTAATGGGGATCAAAAAACTGGATTGGTATATTATCGGGAAGCTGGTCAGTACCTTCTTCTTTGCCATAATGATACTGGCATTGATATCCTGCGTTATTGATTACTCTGAAAAAGTGGATAATATAGTTTCCAAAAAAGTGCCACTGGCAGAGGTGGCTAATTATTACAAGAACTTCATTCCGCACATCACCGCCCTGCTGTTCCCGCTTTTCATTTTCATTGCCACTATTTTCTTTACTTCCAAGATCGCGTATAAATCTGAGATCATTGCCATCCTTTCATCCGGCGTTTCTTTCCAGCGCTTCCTGCGGCCTTATGTAATTGGCGGTGGCTTTCTCTGCCTCGTTTCATTGATAGCCAACCACTGGATTATACCTGTTGCCAATAAGCAGCGTATAGCTTTTGAAGACAAATACATCAACGAAAGCAACTACGTCTATGCCGGGGATAATATACACCTTGGCATATCAAAGGACAATTATATCTACATGCAGAACTTCAATTTCGGCAACCTTACGGGTAACCGCTTTACTGCCGAAATAATAAAGGGTACACAACTGAAACAAAAGCTGATGGCCGATTATATCGTTTTTGATTCTGTGAAGAAAATATGGCATTTGCATAATGTAGTAATACGCAATAACGATACTCTTTCTGAAAGCATACACAAAGTAACCGATACCAATATCAAATACTCCTTTGTTCCGCTCGACCTTAGCCGAACGGATGCTATCAAGGAAGCACTCACTACGCCGCAGCTGACAAACTACATAGCCCAAGAGCAACTGCGCGGTCGCGAGAACCTGAACCTTTACTATATAGAAAAAGACCGGCGTTCGGCACAGCCGTTTGCCGGCTTTGTACTTACGCTCATGGGTGCCTGCATAGCCAGCCGGAAAATACGTGGCGGCAGCGGCCTTCACCTTGCCCTTGGTATCGTTATTAGTGCCATTTATATCATGTTCATGCAACTATCCACTACTTTCTCAGCTAAGTCTACACTAAGCCCATTCATCGCTGTATGGATCCCTAATGTGATCTTTGCCGGCGTTGCATACCTGCTGTATAGAAGGCAGGTGAAGTAAGGTTTTATCAACTGAGCTTTAAAATAGCTTCATCCCAATCTAAAAGTCGTCCGGGCTCCTGTCTTGCATTTTTCACACGTTCCAGCACAAGGATTTGATGTTCAGTCGGCACGTCGATTTGCACGGTATTAAATTGCATTTCCTCTTTTGACAAGAGTAATTGTGAGTCATCCATAGTTCTTTCCTTTTATAGCTTTCTTAATAATTGCATTTCCGCTATTGAGGGCATAATATTTATGTCTAAGGTAGAATAAATGAACATTATGAAAAACCCGACGGCATCACCCGAAATCCCACAGCAACCCGGAACCACCGAAGTACCTCAGTCACCACCGGAAAAACCGGTAATGCCCGACCCACCGCCTATTACCGTACCTAAACAAGATCCTATACCTCCCGAAACGCCTACAGAAATTCCACCAAAGCCAATGGAAGTGCCACCTAAGGTGCAATAGGAATAGTCGTATTTTGAAAACTGCAACAAGGTTTTAACCTTTTTACCTATTAACGTTTCAGTTAATACACTACCTTTGCACCCATGAAAAATTTGCGTGAAATAGCGCTGCCGGAACTTGAAGTGATGATGGCGGCAATGGGTGAGCCTAAATTCAGGGCTAAACAGGTACATGAGTGGGTGTGGCAGAAATTTGCCGCCGACATTAACGACATGACCAACCTGCCGAAAGTGCTGCGTGAAAAACTGGCGCAGGAATTTTTCATACCAAAGGTAAAAATGCACCACAGCCAGTACAGCAGTGATGGCACTATAAAAAACCGCCTGCAACTGCATGATGGCTATTACGTGGAAAGCGTACTGATACCTACCGAAAAACGCATGACCGCCTGTGTATCGTCACAGGTTGGCTGCTCACTTTCCTGCAAGTTTTGCGCTACGGGGTATATGGACCGCAAACGCAACCTTGATTTTGATGAGATAGTGGATGAAGTGACCCTGCTGAATGAACTGGCACAAAAACACTACAATAAGAACCTTTCCAATATCGTGTTCATGGGCATGGGCGAGCCTTTGCTCAACTATAAAAACATGATGAAGGCCATAGAGCGCATTTCCTCACCTGATGGTTTGGGCATGAGCCCGAGGCGCATTACCGTATCAACTGCCGGTGTAGCGAAAATGATAAAACAACTGGCCGATGACAAGGTGCGTTTCAAACTCGCGTTATCCCTGCATGCAGCTACCGACCATAAGCGCAATGAGATAATGCCCATCAATGAAAGCAACAACCTTGCTGCACTGATAGAGGCGCTCAACTACTTCTACAAAGCCACCGGCAGCGAGATCACTTTTGAATACATACTCTTCAAGAATTTTAACGACAGACTCGCAGATGCTGACGACCTGATAAAAATATACCGCCAGGTACCGGCAGATCTTATAAACGTTATAGAGTACAACCCCATTGATGCCGCACGGTTTGAAAAACCGGATGAAGAAACCACGGATGAATTCATGAAGTACCTCACCTCAAAAAGAGTGAACGTACGCCTGAGAAGAAGCCGTGGTAAAGATATTGATGCAGCATGCGGGCAGTTGGCTAATGTGGATACCCCAAACACCCCTGTCCCCTAAAGGGGAACCACGCCTTTAGCTGTAGCTAAAACATTGAGTTGCGTAGATAATTGAGCTGAATTATTTTCAAAAATCTTTTGTTGCAGAATCATCATCTTGAATCTTTGGATTGGTGTCAATGAATAAGCGGTTTACAACATCACTTTGCTTTTCTATTCTTCCATCTTTCAATATTTGAACCCGTTGTATTTTTTCTGTTGTTTTTTTAGGAACTATATCTCCATTTAATAATCCAAAACGTTCTACTACTGATTTAATTTCGATAATGCTGTCATAAATACTAAGAGTT
>CAIJNJ010000032.1 GCA_903821975.1 uncultured Bacteroidota bacterium | reverse complement strand
TATGGCGTATTCAACTGCGTAAATGGCGGCGTTAATAAAAAAACAGGGATACCCAAATGATATTATTTAGCTGCAAAAATATCTCAAATAATCGAGGTAATAAGGCCTTGATGGCTATTCCTTTTATGCAAGAACGACTTTTATCTTTTTGATAATTGCCCCAAACGTTGCATCATCTTCCAATTCTGAAAATTGCACCCATTTAAGCCCGGTAGATTCATCTTCGTTATAGCTGTTGCTGCCATCACCTGTGTATACAAACAAATACCGCAGGTCATGGTGGTAATGCCCGTCCTCTTGCTTTTTAGGATTTGGTGGAATATAATGTGAGTCAATATCAAAAGGCACTTCATTGTCCGCAAATACCGGCAGGTTTTGAAGCTGGTTTTGTGGTATACCTGTTTCTTCCATAGCTTCTCTCAATGCAGATAACAGCAGCGAGACATCTGCCTCAACATGGCCGCCCGGTTGCAGCCACCGGCCTAATGACTTATGCTTTAACAAAAGCATTTCAGTATGACCGGGATCTATGATAAATGCACTAGTTGTGATATGACCACCAAAATTCTTCCTTGTATATAACTTATCGGGGGATGTCTGCGTCAGAAAATCGGAGAACAGTTTTGTAGTATCCTGCTCACCGGGGAAACGAGACAGATAAACATTCACAAAGCCAGTGATCGCCTGCTTACTTGTCATTTTGCTTTTTGAATATCTCAAACTGCGCAGGGTGCGTAGACGAGTCTTTTATGGTAAATGAAGACGACGATATCTTCGTAAGCTTCAATGACATTACCTGTGCTGTAGCCGAGTCTGTTATGTTCAGGTAAGTATCATGCTCCGCCAGTGTCCACTTAAATGCACTGCCCCCCTCTTTAGAAGAAGACCCACCCGTACCATCTGCCTTAAAGGTAACAACAACATCATTATCATCTACACCACCCGATGCCTCGTTGTAATTTTCTTCTGTCGTTATCTTTACTATTTTCCATTTTCCGGTTAGAATCTTTGCAACAGAAGAACCGTCCCCGCCATCTCTGCATGAGAAACACAGTGTCCCCGCCAACACAAAAACCATTAAATAACCGACAAATATTCTCATTTACGAATTGATAGTATGCAGTAAATATAATGAAAGAATTGGTTTATCATTATATTTGATCAAATTATACCCGATGACCGAATGGAGCATTTATTGCACGTTGCAAACGCCACGAGCAACACCCATTTGGATGCTGCTTGTGGAATAAACAGTGGATTGGTTTATTTTTGAACCAGGGCACGCGCCGTGGCGTCATTCTCCGGTATACCACCCAAACAGCAATAACTAACAATTCTAGCGGCCAGAGATTGATGAGTGCAGCAGCAACCGCTCTTACTACATCCCATCCGTTGTTTAATGCAACCGTACATTGAAGCGCAAAAGGCGTTTGTGTAAAATGCTCCGGGTTCACAATAGTCTGCATATATACCTGCTCCGGCTGTGAAAAGGCAACGGTTATTGTGGCAAACGACACCTCATCCATCATTTGCAGGTTTCCTATCTTACGGTCTATTTTTTGCTCCTTCTTTTCATCTTCATATTCTTCCACCTCTATAGGCTCTTTACTCTTTTTAGCCAGTTTCAGCGCCTGCTCCGAGGCGCCCTTAGTATCACCAACCTGGCTCTTCAGCTCGTTGGCAAGGTACAACCATGTAACATCGTTCTGCTTTAATTTCCGGGAATCAATGAAGCTCACCATGCCGGGTATGGCATTGATAACAGAATCTACGTAGAGAGATGGCACACGCAATGTGAGCAATGCGGTTGTTGTATAAGTCTGTGTCTGGTGCAGGGAATCGGGCTTATAATAAGCTGTATTTACAGTACTTCCTGAATTGTCGATGGTGCTTTCCTGCACAATACCACCTACCGACCTGACCAGTTGCTCCAGGTGCGTAGTGGCAGCAAACACATTCTGCACCTTACAATGAAAATCAGCAGTGTGGATCACTTTTCTTTGCGGTGCATTAAGCGGGATGTTACGCGTATAACTCGTGGTAGAATCAGATGCAGCAGTTTCTGCCGGTGCAGGTGCATTGCTTTTAGCTGTTTCTTTATCCATACTTCCGTTGCTGCAGGCAGCCAGTGCAAGAGCGGGTAATATCCAGAATAGTTTTTTCGGTGACATAGCAGTATGTTTTGGTTATACTGTTTATCCCTGTTCCTGAAAAAGGTAATGGTTTACCGGTGTTAAACAAAATGTAAAAAGAGGAAGAAGGTATTATCCGGCATAAATTACCTGGTTGCGTTTGCCCTAATCTTATTCACAATGTTTTTAAATCCCACATCGTCGTGCAGGCTACCAAAAGCCGAGTCTGTAGTCAATTGCGCTACATCGCTAAATCCCAAAGATGCCGCTTCGTTAAGCGAAGCTATTGCCTGCTGCGGCTTTCCTTTCTTCATAAAATAGGTGGCCGAAAGATAGCCGCAGTCCGGGTTATGCGGATCTGCCATTTTAAAGATGCCGAGGTAAGTTGCAGCATTCGCCAGGTCTCCCGTATTTATCGCATGACTGGAATTCATGTAGCTAACGAGGCCGAGGTAGTTAAGTGCGCGCTGGTACATTTGTCCTTCCTGCTTTGTCTTTGCGGTATGGATGCTTTGATTCATCGTGGCTATTTCCTTTTTCCACCATTTTTCATTCTGCGTGGTGAATTGTTTAACGAGCTCCTGCTGCAACTGTGCTTCTGCCTGTTGCAACTGCATGTGCGTTGCAATAGCTTTTTTGTATGCATCTCCCACCACAAGATCACCGATCCGTTTTTGAAACGATGACACCTCCTCTATTCCATTCAATACTCTTACTATTCCACTTAACAATGCCTGTTCTCTGATCAGATCACCTGATGATGCAGCATCAGCAATGTACCTGCTGTAATCATTCTTCAGAGCAGCGACTATTGTATCGCTCTTAGGCTGCACGTTTTCTTTCATCGCGTTTACCTGTATCCATAACAAAGCAGTCTGCATTTCTTCCGCTGGCGGCCAATCATGCTTGCCATTGAATGTGAGCAGCTGATGTGTGAAACCATTTTGGTCCAGCGCTGCATCCAACTGCTCCATATCGGTAAGGTTGAAATCAAAGTTGCCCACCAGTCCGAAATAGTCAAACTTATTAGGAATACCCTGCTCCACGGGCGGAAAACCGGCGGCACAACCAATCACCCCCGCTATACCACCATCCATAATAGCAACAGAACTCGCCACCCGGGAACCTCCTGAAAACCCGCAGGTGTATATACGCTTCGCATCTATGTTGATACGTGCGCGTACATCCTCCAGCAGTGATTTGACTCCATCATTGGTCGCCTCACATGCCGTGCCATTTTTGGAAACGTTTGAGCCCACCAGAACAAAACCATATTTCTCAGCAAGATCCTTATACAACCGTAGCGGTAATGCACCGCGTGCATGGGCATCAAAAAAATAGATACAAGGGAACGTTTTATCAGCAGTATAGTATGAAGGCAGGTACAATGCATAGTTTTGACTGTTGTTTTTACACACCACGCTATCTATCACCCTTCCTTTTACCAATGAGTTATCATACGAAGGCGCAGCAGTAGTCTGCGTAGTTGCTGTAGTATTATGCTCATTACTGCTTCCCGAACTACAGGAGAAGAAGAATATCACAATAGTGCATAGAAAAACGGGGAATGCGCTCATATTGATACGAAAATAAAAAACTAAGTGCATAAGTACTGTAGTTGGCACGATATTTAGCGTACTTTGTAATAAACACACTTTTATGCAGGAAATTCTCATTATTTGCCTGATTGGCGCCATAGCAGTGGAGTACATTCCCGTCCAATTCATATGCTTACGATGCAGGCACATCAATGTCAACGCCGATGGTTGCAGGTTTGGCGGCTTTGATTTTTGATGTTCGTCCTGCTCTTACAAATGTTGAAGCAAGGACAATTTTGCAACAGAGTGTTTTTGATTTAGGCACAACGGGGTGGGATGAATACTATGGATACGGTATGATTTGCGGTTGGTGCGCCGTTTATAATGCGCAACATTATGTGATACCGTGCAATACACCAACTGGATTGACAGCCACGAGCATTACCACAACATCTGCATTAGTTAGTTGGACATCAACGGGAGCGGCAAGTTATAATATCCAATACAGAGTACACGGCACGACATCGTGGACAACGGTTACTTCGGCTACGACATCAATTACGCTATCAAGCCTTACGCCCGCTACCGAGTATGATTATCAGGTGCAATCGGTTTGCACGGGAGCAGGAACAAGTAGTTATAGCACCACATCGAATTTCACTACGTTAGCACCCGCTTGTACAATCCCAACAGGTCTTTCTGTTTACGGTATCACGTCAACATCTGCTATTGTTTCATGGAGTTCAGTTATAACGGCTGCGAGTTACAACGTCCGTTACAGAGTTGGTTCGTCAGGGTCTTGGACAACACATACCTATACCTCTTCACCGCAAACAATCACAGGGCTAACGTCAAATACCACTTAT
>CAIJNJ010000031.1 GCA_903821975.1 uncultured Bacteroidota bacterium | reverse complement strand
TCGTAATCGCGCCAGTGGTAACAGTCCAGTCCTGCTGCATATACAGAAGAAACTTCGATCTCGTAATACGGCTTGTCGTCATCCCTGTAAGAGATATCGTACAGGCGAACAACGATAGCATCGTTTGTATAGATATGCTCCATGTAGTGCATACGTGTATACCTGCGCAGCCTTGTGCTGTAATAGGTCATGCTCGACTCCACTTGTTTCTTCAGTTTTTCATATTCATCCTTGCTTGCAGTTTCATATTTTATTGAAATATGATTATGAAAAGAAAAACCATCGTCATAATAGTGGCAATAAGAAATTACATTATTTGCATTCTTGAAAACCGTACACCTGTCGTTATACTCAAGGTGGCTCATATTATAGCCCTTATCGTGTACATAAGATTCAAACGCAGGATATGCATCAGACCGCAATTTAACCAGTTCATCAAAAGAGAAATCCTGTCCGTATGAACTGAAACTAAAAGTGATCAAAACCGCCAGTAATAATTTTTTCATGTTTTTATTTTGTCTGACAAATATAGTCGCTGGATTGTGAAATCTGAAACATTCGGGAATAATTTTTCCTGTTATAACCGATTACATTACTTTAATCGCAAATATATGGATGTGGGCCAACCTTCTGTGCCGACCTGTTTCTGCAACATTTTGAAGCAATACACCGACTAACTTTGTAACTTTACCGCTAGATTTCAATTCATTTCACAATATGTCTTATTCTCCAAAGAATAAAATACGTCTTGTTACCGCGGCTTCCTTATTTGATGGTCACGATGCTTCTATTAATATCATGCGCCGCATTATGCAGGCAAGTGGGGCAGAGGTTATCCACCTGGGCCATGACCGTAGTGTGCAGGACGTTGTAGACTGTGCTATTCAGGAAGATGCTAATGCCATTGCCATTACCTCATACCAGGGTGGGCATGTGGAATATTTTAAATACATGTACGATCTGCTGAAAAAGGCAGGTTGCGGGCATATAAAGATATTTGGCGGCGGCGGCGGTGTTATTTTGCCTTCAGAGATCAAGGAACTGGAAGATTACGGCATCACCCGTATCTATTCCCCGGACGATGGCCGCTCTTTAGGTCTCCAGGGTATGATAGACGACCTGCTGGAGAAAAGTGATTTTCCCACAGGCAATCGCCTCAATGGTGAGCCGGGGCATTTGAAAGAAAAAGACGTTACTTCTATAGCCCGTCTCATATCGGCGGCAGAGAATTATTACGATCTGCCGGAAACAAAGGCAGCACTGAAAAAAGTAAAGGAGCAGGCTTCGCACACCCATGTTCCGGTGCTGGGTATTACAGGCACGGGTGGTGCCGGCAAAAGTTCACTTGTAGATGAACTCGTGCGCCGTTTTCTGCTCGATTTTAAAGATAAGTACATCGGTATCATTTCTGTAGACCCTACCAAGCGTAAAACAGGTGGTGCATTACTGGGTGACCGTATCCGCATGAACGCAATACGCAACAACAGGGTTTATATGCGATCCATGGCTACCCGCCAGAGCAACCTCGCCGTATCGCGTTACATCCATGATGCCGTGAACATTTTAAAAGCGGCTAATTACGACCTCATCATACTCGAAACATCCGGCATTGGCCAAAGTGATACCCAGATCACAGAATACTGCGACATGAGCATGTACGTGATGACACCGGAGTACGGTGCCGCCACACAGCTCGAAAAGATCGATATGCTCGACTTTGCCGATATTGTTGTTATCAATAAGTTCGATAAACGCGGCGCAATGGATGCCCTGCGTGATGTAAAGAAACAATACCAGCGGAACCATAAACTATTTGATAAGAAAGCAGATGATATGCCTGTATTTGGCACTATCGCTTCGCAATTCAATGATCCGGGAACTAATACCATGTATAAGGCACTCATGGATCTTTTAGCGGTCAAAACAAATACCCCGCTGCACTCTAATTACAAGATCACTGATGAGATGAGCGAGAAGATTTACATCATTCCGCCATCGCGCACCCGTTACCTGAGCGAAATATCCGAGAACAACCGTAAGTATGATAAGTGGGCGAAAGACCAGAGCGTTGTAGCACAAAAACTGTTTGCAATTAATAATACGATACAAACACTTAATGCTACAAATATCGAGGATAAGGACAGGCTGATAAAAACGCTGCAGGAAGTTTATGAAAAAACAGCCCTTGATCTTGATCCGAAGAACAAACAGCTGCTTGAGCATTGGGAAGAAAAGAAGCAACAATACACCGGCGAGTACTACACGTACAAGGTTAGAGATAGGAAATTAAAGATAAAGACGCACACCGAATCGCTTTCGCACTTGCAAATACCTAAAGTAGCGGTGCCGCGTTTCGAGGCCTGGGGCGAGATATTGCAGTGGTCGCTGATGGAGAATTTCCCGGGAGAGTTTCCGTATGCCGCAGGTATATATCCATTCAAGCGCGAAGGCGAGGACCCGGCGCGTATGTTTGCCGGCGAAGGTGGCCCTGAGCGTACCAACAAACGTTTCCATTACGTGTCCACGGGATTACCTGCAAAAAGGCTTAGTACGGCATTCGATAGCGTAACGCTTTATGGCCAGGACCCGGACCACCGCCCCGATATTTATGGTAAAGTAGGTAACTCGGGTGTAAGTGTTTGTTGCCTTGATGACGCTAAGAAATTATACAGCGGTTTTAACCTCGCTGATCCAAAGACTTCTGTATCCATGACCATTAATGGGCCTGCCCCAACTATCACTGCCTTCTTTATGAACGCAGCTATAGATCAGCAGTGCGAGTTGTATATCAAAGCAAAAGGTCTTGAGGATGAAGTGAACAAAAAAATTGATGCCATATTCAAAGCGAAAGGAATGGCCCGCCCTTACTATAATACCGAACTTGAAAGTGAAGGGAACACTAAACTCCCGGAAGGTAATGATGGCCTTGGGCTTATGCTGCTGGGTGTTACCGGCGATGAAGTATTGCCCGCCGATGTGTATGAGAAAATAAAAATAGAAACATTACAGGCGGTGCGTGGCACTGTACAGGCCGATATACTGAAAGAAGACCAGGCGCAGAATACCTGCATTTTCTCTACAGAATTTTCTCTGCGGGTAATGGGCGATGTGCAGCAGTATTTTATTAGTAATAAAGTCCGCAATTTCTACTCGGTATCTATAAGTGGTTATCACATAGCAGAGGCCGGGGCCAACCCGATCTCCCAGCTTGCATTTACGATATCTAACGGTTTTACGTTTGTAGAGTATTACCTGAGCCGGGGTATGCATATCGACGATTTCGCGCCAAACCTTTCTTTCTTTTTCAGCAACGGCATAGATCCTGAATACAGTGTCATAGGCCGTGTGGCGCGCCGCATATGGGCCAAGGCAATGAAGCATAAATATGGTGGCAATGAGCGTTCCCAAATGCTTAAGTACCATATCCAGACTTCCGGCCGTTCACTGCACGCACAGGAAATTGACTTTAACGATATCCGCACTACGCTGCAGGCGCTGTATGCCATATACGACAACTGCAACTCGCTGCATACAAATGCTTACGATGAAGCTATCACAACGCCAACCGAGGAAAGCGTGCGCCGTGCAATGGCTATCCAGCTCATCATCAATAAAGAATTAGGTCTCGCTAAGAACGAAAACCCATTGCAGGGATCTTTTGTTATTGAAGAACTTACCGATCTTGTAGAAGCAGCAGTGCTCGCTGAGTTCGACCGTATTACCGAGCGCGGAGGTGTACTTGGTGCTATGGAAACTATGTACCAGCGCGGTAAGATACAGGAAGAGAGCCTTTACTATGAGACATTAAAGCATACCGGCGAGTTTCCTATAATTGGCGTTAATACATTCCTGAGTTCTAAAGGATCACCTACGATCATCCCGTCTGAAGTGATACGCTCTACGACCGAGGAAAAGGAATTCCAGATACAGACGGTACAGAACCTCTGGAAGCGGAATGAGGATAAAAGCGCGGACATGCTACACCAGCTTCAGCAAAAAGCGATACACAATCAAAACATTTTTGAAGCATTGATGGAAACTGCCAAGTACTGCTCCCTGGGCCAGATCACCAAAGCGCTGTTTGAGGTAGGAGGACAGTATAGAAGGAATATGTAACCCGGCCAATGAGATATCTGTTTATCGTACTTTTCATTTTATTCAGCATACCCTCGCATGCACAGAATGCGCCGCCGGGGATGAAGCCCATCCCGCATGCGGAGGATGCTAATTCAGTTGTGTATAATGACCCGGAACAAAAAGCGTATTTCCCTTTTGGTCATGACAGTCTCGACCATTTTATCAAAAATAATATTCATTTCAGCCATGTGGAAAATGGCGGCACAGGTAAGGCAATAGTGATTTTTATTGTTGAAAAGGATGGCAGCATCGGAAACGCGGAGATCATCAACACAAGTGGGGATAAAGATTTTGATAAGGAAGCCGCGAGGATCGTTAAAAAACTGCCCAGGTGGACGCCCGCAAAAAATAAAGGCAAAATTGTAAGGTCCTCGTCAATGCTCACCGTTGCATACCAGCTTAATTGAGATTTTTTCGGTATTAAATTCCCCTCTTTAAATCGGGCACAATTTTTATAGGCTCTAACTACCAATGCGTAAGGCCTTAAAAATTATACTATATGTTGTTTGCAGCATCATTTTTTTGCTGCTCGGTGCGGTTATTTACCTGAATTCGCAGTGGGGGCAAAATTTCGTGCGCGGTAAAGCGGAGGCATTCCTTCACACAAAGCTGAAAACTTTCGTTCATATCGGGCACTTGGGTTATGGACTTCCTAAGTATATAGTGCTGGATGATGTATTGTTCCTTGATGAAGCAAAAGATACCCTTTTATATGCCGGCGAGCTGAAAATAGACCTTGCGATGTTAAAGCTGATCCATAAAAACGTGGATGTGCAGCAGTTGGTATTGAAGGGGGTACACGCACATATTTACCGCAACCGACCGGATACTACCTATAACTTTTCCTACATAATCACAGCGTTTACCGGGAATAAATCAAAAGATGCCAAACCGAAAGACACAACTGCATCATCATTACAGATAGATCTGGACCATGTAAAATTTGATGATGTCCACGTTCGCTTCGATGATTATACCGGGGGCATGCGACTTGCCGTTGATCTAGAACATTTAGACCTCAGGATGAAAAAACTGGATCTTGACGAGATGCTTTTTCATATAAAAAGCCTTGACGTTGCCGGGCTGCAGACGACCTTTTCACAAGACAGTTCTTATTTGCCGGTTAAAAGACAAGATACTTCCAAAACCAGGCTGCAACTGATCGCAGACAACATGGATCTGCAGCGTGTAGGATTTCAGTATAATGATGCGCTTCATAAACTACTTTTCGGTTTAAAACTGGGCAATGCAAACCTGCAACTGAATAAATTCAGTCTGGCCGACAATGTAATAGACGTAAAAAAGCTCGTTTTAGATAACTCGGATATTGCATTGGCCATGGGCGCGCTATCTACAGCACCCGCTTTCGTGGACACCCTCATAAAGATAGATACCACTGTTGGCTGGCACATCACCGCCGCCGACGTTGGTATAGCTGGTGTAAACTTTAAAATGGATAACAACAGTGTAAAACGGCAGGCATCGGGCATGGACTATGCGCACATGTATTTCCGCAATACCGTTTTGAATATGCACGATCTGCTTTATACTTCAGATACTATTGCCGGCGATGTAAAACATTTCTCAGGAACAGAACAGTGCGGGCTTAACGTAAAAGAACTGAGTACACGTTTTCACTATGATCCGCAGGGGGCCGTGCTACGTAACCTGTATCTTAAAACACCCGGCACCACATTGCGGGACCATATAGAGGTGCATTACCCATCATTGGCTGCATTGCAGAAACCCACCCAGTCTTTGCAATTATTGCTTGATGTGAAAAATAGCACCGTTGGTCTTTCGGATGTATTATTGTTTGTTCCGCAACTAAAAGACCAGGAAATATTTAAAAAATACAAGAATACAAGTATAAAAGTAGAGGCCGCTATAACAGGTCCACTCGATAACCTGAACATTGCACATCTTTTTGCAGCAGGTATGGGCAATACAGAAGTATTGCTCAATGGCCGGCTCAGCGGATTGCCGGAGCCAAAGAATCTCAGCTATAACCTGCACATAACCCGTTTTATTTCTTCTCGTAAAGATGTTGCGTCAATAGTACCCGATTCTGTTTTATCATCTGTACGTCTGCCGGATAAATTTGGCATTATGGGACAAATAGCCGGAACTGAGTTGGACTATAATATGGATGTCGTCTTAGTAAGCACAGATGGCAGGGCGTATATAAAGGGCGGCCTGCTCACGTCTCCGGGAAAGAATAAGGAGCGTTACGACCTCTTTGTAAAGACAGACGGGCTGAACATAGGCCGTATTTTAAAGAAGGATTCACTGATAGGCGAGGTATCTGCAAATATTAAGATCAAAGGACAAAGTTTTGATGTAAAAACAATGGTGGCTGCAGTAGATGGCGAGATACCTCATGCAGAGATGAAAGGATATAATTACCATGATCTGAAACTGCACGCAAAAATTGAAGCGCAGATAGGAAATATTGATTTTAGTTCGGCAGATTCTAATTTCAGGGTAAAGATAAATGGCCAGGCTGACTTTACAGGCAAGTACGCCGCTGTTAAAGCAGATATCCGATTAGATAGCATGGATTTCCGTGCACTGAAATTATACAGTACCGAGCTTCGCACGAGGGGTGTTATCCATTTGGATTTTCCTGAGTTAAATCCTGACTATCCACGCGGCACATTTATGTGGCAGCAACCTGTTGTTACCACTAATGGCAAGCGGTACTACCTTGATAGCATGTACATCATTTCACGACCCAGCCCGGACACCGGGCAAAACATTGTAGCCAATTTTGATGTGCTGCAGGCAACACTAACCGGTAAAACACCTTTGACAAAGATCGCCGCCATTGTGGAAGATCACATAAACCGCCACTATACCTTCCCGTCAAAAGACAGCACTAAAGGCAACCCGGATAGCCTGCAAAAAGGCATTGCTGTAAATAAACCGAAGGCCAAAGACACGATAACGACCCCGCAGGATTATAAATTAAACCTGCAAGCCCATATAATAGATAAGCCACTACTTCATAGTCTTCTCCCTGGCCTTACTTCTTTAGATTCTATACATATAGATGGTAGCCTCACCCCCCGCGATCTGACCTTGAACGTAATGTTACCCAATGTCGTGTACGGGACAAGTGCGATCCAGAACGGGATAGTACAGATACGCGGCACTGATTCGGCCCTTACCTATAAAATAACAGCAGACCAGTTTACGCAAAGCAGTTTTTCGTTATGGTATGCCGATATCCATGGTAACCTTGACCAGAACACGATCACAGCTAATATCAGTTTGTCTGATAGTACGAAGAAGGAACAATTCGCACTGGTTGCCAGCATGCAAAAGAGCGGTGACACACAGGTGGTGCAGTTGCAAAAGGGTTTAAAACTCAATTATAATGTGTGGGACGTTGCAGTGCCTAACCGAATAACATTTGCTAACAATGGTTTTTACGTCAGCAATTTCCAGATCAGCAATAAGGACCAGTACATAAAAGCAAACAGTGCTCAACCACAGGTCAATGCACCGCTTAAAATTGAGGTGAGTAATTTTATGTTGTCGAATGTTACAGGTATAATGAGCCGGAATGATTCGTTGCTGGTCGACGGTATGTTAAATGGCAGTATTCAGGTACAGCACTTTTCACCACAGATACAGTTAACAAGTGACCTTAACATTAAAAGCCTGTCCATACTTGGAGATACTTTGGGCAATTTACAGTTGCAGGTTAGTAACGCTGCCGCAAACACGCTGGATACAAAACTTAAGCTTACCGGGCAGGGTAACGATATCGCATTGACCGGTTCCTATTATTTACAGCCGTCTAACGGTAACGACTTTAATTTTGACCTCGCGGTAAACACGCTCACAGTTCGCTCGTTTCAGACAATAGCGCAAAACCAGATCAGGAATAGTTCGGGCTATATTCGTGGCGACCTTAAGGTGCAGGGAACGGCTTCTTCCCCGCAGATAACCGGTGCACTGCATACAGATAGCCTGGTTACCACTATAAGCCAGTTGAATGCAACCTTTAGAATGCCGTCTGAAAAGATCGAATTTACCAGCAACACGATTTCGTTCAATAACTTCACTATACATGATAGCGCAGATAATAAAGCTGTGTTTAATGGCAGTATAAATACAACGGATTTTTCAAACCTGGCGCTGGATATGAAAGTAAAGGCAACCAACTGGCGTGCTGTCCATTCTAAATCTTCCGACAATAAAAGTTTTTATGGCGATCTCCTGCTAACAACGAACCTGGATATTAAGGGAACACCATCAGCACCGTTTGTAGATGGTAATCTTAAGATACTGAAGGGAACAGACTTTACGGTAGTTACCCCCGAGAGCGACCCTGAAATAGAAGCAAGCAAAGGCATTGTCGCATTTGTGAACATGAAAGACACGGGCAGGCGTAATGTTCTTCTGCCAAGAATAAAGGACACTGTTCATAAGCACAAGCTCGCTGCCGGATCAGATATAAATGTGAATATCACAGTAGATAAAAGCGCACAGTTTACATTAATTATTGATCAGGCATCCGGCGATTTCTTAAAGGTAAAAGGAGATGCGTCTTTGAACGCAGCAGTGACACCAGGGGGCACATTAACATTGGCCGGCAGTTACGATCTGCATGACGGAGCTTACCAGATGAACTACAACTTTATCAAGCGCAAATTCATTATTAAGGATGGCAGTACAGTTACTTTTGCCGGCGACCCTGTAAAAGGTACAAATCTTGACGTGACAGCAGTATATGAAGCTAATGTGGCCCCGTATGACCTTGTAGAAAGACAGGTGCCTGATCCGGCGCAATTGAATTATTATAAACAGAACCTTCCTTTTGATGTTGACCTGCATCTTAAAGGACAAATACTGAAGCCTGCCATTACTTTCGATGTTGTATTGCCTGAGAACAAGGTATATCCGCTTTCTTCTGATCAGGTAGAACTGATACAAGGCAAGCTAAACCAGGTACGTATGGATACTTCAGAGCTAAATAAGCAGGTGTTTGCGATCCTCATTCTCAATCGCTTTGTTTCCGATGATCCGTTCAGTTCGGGTGCGTCCCAAGGTTTAGGCTTTACTGCACTGCAGAGCGTCAGTACATTTATCGGTGAGCAGCTCAACCAGGTGGCAGGCAAACTCATAAAAGGAATCGATATCTCAGCAGATCTGCAGACAACTGAAGACTATACAACCGGAGACGGCCGCCAGCGCACCGACCTCAACCTGGCCGCTTCGAAGTCATTGCTTAATGATCGTCTGAAACTGACCATCGGGAATGATTTTGAACTGGAAGGCCCGCAAACAAATAACAATAATCAAAGCAGCCTCGTCCCATCTAATCTTGCCGCAGACTACTTGTTAACAGCCGATGGGAAATATTCCATGCGTGCATACAGGAAAAACTATGATGAAGGTGTACTTGAAG
>CAIJNJ010000030.1 GCA_903821975.1 uncultured Bacteroidota bacterium | reverse complement strand
TCTGTTTATATAGAGTGTCGCATTCAATCACTGGCATTTCTTTAAACATCTTTCAGATCCTAGAGCTTTTGATTTTGAACAGATTTTTTATTATTGTATGTACTGAAATCTGTTTGTTCCTTTTCTTATTGTACAAATCTTTGGCCAACATTCAAAAAATACAATTTGGCGACAAAAAATATTGTCATCATTTTTGTCGCAAATTTTGGCGACAATGATTTAAAATGGTGCCTGACCTACTTTTTCGCTGCATTTCATTTGTTGCGCACTCGTGAGGAAAAGTGCCACAGTACCTTTTTTGTTTAAGTGGTATTTCAATTTTGTACTAAGGCCGGATTGTTACCGGTGTAAAATTGCCATGTACATTCCAAATGATTCAAAATGTACCCTAAAGTGTGCCCCGACAAAAAATAATAGGCCGCAATCTATTGATTAACAGCCTATTATGCAATTTCAATGTAGTGCGACTAGGATTCGAACCTAGACAAACAGAGTCAGAGTCTGTGATGCTACCGTTACACCATCGCACTGTTTATTTGGGAGTGCAATGTTAGGGGTATTTTGCAAAAAACACAAGAAATAAGCGTTAAAAATTACTGTCAGACAAGAGATCAAAGGCAGGAAAACCCTATTTATGCGAATATTCGCTCTAATGCCCATGCTTTAAGCCTCATTTCGTCCCATTCCTTTTCGGCTACACTATCATAAGTTATTGCCCCTCCCGTCTGGTAAGATAAATATTTTGTACCTGCATTATAAAATAAGCTGCGGATAATGACATTAAAATCAAAATCCCCGGCCGGAGATATATACCCTACCGTACCCGAAAAAAGCTCACGCCTGCTCTGCTCATACTTATCAATCAGCTGCATCACCTTATATTTTGGTGCCCCCGTCATGCTGCCGATAGGAAATGAATAATGAATAGCATCTGTAAATGGCACACCCTGCTTCAAGGTGCCGGAAACTGTAGATATCATCTGGTGCACCTGGGGGAAAGTATAAATACCAAAAAGCTCATCCACATTAATACTACCGGTCTCGCAAGAGCGTGCCAGGTCATTGCGCACAAGATCGGTTATCATTACATTTTCAGTACGTTCTTTAATATCGTTTCGAAGATTCTCCTTTATCGCTTCATCTTGCTCATTATCGTTGTAACGCCGCGCAGTACCTTTTATAGGTTGGGATAATATCTTGCTTCCTGTTTTTCGTAAATACCTTTCAGGGCTGGCGCACATCATGTATTTATCATCGCAGCGATAATAAGCAGAAAATGGCGCGGGAGACAAAGTATTCAACGCATCAAATACCTGTAAAGGTTCGACATCAACGTGCTCGCAATAGCCTTCACAACAGTAATTTATCTCATAACAATCACCATCGGCTATATGGCTGCGCAATTTTGCAATAGTCTCAATGTATTCTTCTTTGCCGGTTGTGCTTTTGAATTGTAATGACGGGAGTGGTTTGCTCTCCACAGCCTTTCTCTCGCATATCGCTTTGTAGACAACCGCTGGATCATCAAATGACTCAATAGTAAATACAGTCTGCGCTGTGTTGATATGGCATACCGTACCGGGGATAAAGAACTGTATATCGGCGAAACCGTTTTTTACCGGGTGGCGTGATACGAGTTTTGGCTCAAGACTATTTTTATGATCGTAGTTTATATGCCCGAATATCCAATCTTGCCTGTCTTCGTGCAGATCATTAAGTTCAGACAAGAGATCGCTTCGGCCATCATTTATTGTATGTACAGAGCCTGCAGCCAGTAAGCATTCATAGCTACTATAAACATTGTTGTAGCTATTACTATCCAAAAAAAGAAAGATGCTGAATTGTTTAGCCCAATTCAGCATCTTTTGTTTTATTTCTTTGGCTTGCCCGGGAGCAAGGTTATACGAGGCTATATGTCTTTGCGATTGCTGCAATGTTAGAAATCATCATCGTCATCATCAAAACCGCCACCACTACCTTCTGCGAAGAAACCTAGGTCTTTGAATTCGTCATCATCAAAGCCATCATCCTTGGATGATTTCTTCTTTGCGGCTTTGCTTTTCGATTTAGGAAGATCAAATTCTTCAAACTCTTTTTCAATATCGTAATCATCTTCGTCTTCCTTACCAAAATCATCATCGTCCATATCGATGTCATCATCGTCATCATCATCATCGTCATCTGCCTTGCTTTTTTTGGAAGCTGATTTTTTAGATGCGCTTTTCTTAGGCGTTTCATCAAAATCGTCGTCATCATCGTCATCATCCGCTTTCTTCTTTTTGGCTACGGGCTTTGCAGCTTTTTTAGAAACGGTTTTTTTCGAAGGAACGTCTAATTCAAGCTCCATATCATCGTCATCCGCAGACTTTTTACTCGACTTGGCGGCAGCCTTTTTGGGTGCCGGTTTAGCGCCAGCGGGCGCACTCTTTTTGCTTGCGGTCTTTTTATCGGTATTTGATTTCATAGCCATTTTACTTGACGACGTAAAATTTTAATAGTTTGGTGAAATTGCCAAATTTTTTTTACTAAAAAAATATATTTTTTTTAAGAAATAGTCAATAATTGATCTCTGCCGGTACCGTTTGATACATAGGCTATCTTCGTTTCTAAATAATTTTCCACGAAACGGCAATAATCTTTAAATACCTGGGGCAATTCATCGTAAGTTGTGCAGGCGCTGATCGGCATATCCCATCCTGCAAATGATTCATATACCGGCACTATCTCCATATCGCAAAGATCGTAGGGCAATTCCCTTGTTTCCTTACCATCAGCAATATATGCGACTGCTGCTTTTATAGGGTTGAAATTATCCAGCACATCCGCTTTCGTAACAATAAGCTTCGTAACGCCACTGAGCATTACCGAATACTTCAGGGCAACCAGGTCGATCCATCCGCAACGTCTGGGGCGGCCTGTAGTAGCGCCAAATTCACTGCCAGCAGCACGTAGCGCCTCGCCGGTCTCATCCAGCAATTCTGTTGGGAACGGGCCACCGCCTACGCGAGTGCAATAAGCCTTGGTTATACCATAGACCTCACCAATGGTTGATGGTGCCACTCCCAATCCATTACATACTCCTGCCGCAATAGTGTTTGAAGAAGTAACGAACGGATAGGTACCGAAATCAATGTCCAGCATACTACCTTGGGCGCCTTCAGCAAGCACTTTTTTGCCATCTCTAAGATGTCCGTCAAGCCAGTATTCAGCATTCACCACCTGTAGCTTGCGCATTTGCTCTACTGCTGCGAAAAAGGGTTCTTCCCACTGCTCCCACGCAACGGCATTATCGTATTGGCGCAATAACTGCTTGTGCTTTTGCGTAAGCTTATTATATTTTTCTTTAAAATTTTTACTTAAAATATCTCCTACACGCAATCCATTTCTTCCGGTCTTGTCCATATAAGCCGGACCTATACCTTTTAATGTAGAGCCGATCTTGTCATCACCTTTTGACGCCTCAGAAGCAGCATCAAGTGCACGATGTGTAGGTAAGATAAGATGTGCGCGATGAGATATAAACAGGCGTTGAAGTAAAGTAGGACATAACGGCAGGATCTTGCTTATTTCATTCTGCAATGTTACCGGGTCTATTACTACACCATTACCTATCAGGTTGAGGCAATGCTCCTGGAAAACACCCGACGGAATTGTGTGCAGAACTACCTTATTGCCATTAAGGTACAACGTGTGCCCTGCATTAGGGCCGCCCTGGAAGCGTGCAATGATATCATATTGCTGAGCCAGGTAATCAACAATTTTTCCTTTGCCTTCATCCCCCCATTGCAACCCCAACAAAACATCTATCATGAAACTTCTTTTAGTGGTAATTCAATTATTCTTCAAAAGTAAAACGTAAATAATTAAAAATAAAAATTAAAAAAGACAGGCAATGCCGCAGGCGGCACGAAAGTACATAAAACCAATAAAGTTACCGTTTGGAAACGCTATTTCTTTGTATCATCTTTTTCCCCATCAAATCCCTGTAGCGTAGACATCAGTTGCTGCATAGTACGCTGGTAATTATTGCTGGATCCGTCAAGAAATATCGTATTACCCTTGCCATATTCGGCAAAATGCTTTATCGCATCCGTCCACATGGAGAAAAGTATGTAAGAAGCATCAAGATTTGCTGTTTCCATTTCCTTTGCAGCATGGGCCATGCCCCTGGCCACTTCTTCCCGGAAAAGGGCAACGCCCTGTCCACGCATCTGCGCAGCCGTGCGCTCGGCATCTGCTGATATCTTTATTGCATTACCTTCCGCTTCAGCAGCCTTCGTTTTTGTTATCAATAGTGCCTGTCCTTCGTTTTCTGCAGCAGCTTTCAAATTATTAGATGCCACAACGCGGGACATGGATTTTAAAATATCCTCGTCAAAATTAATATCGTTGATCTGTAGGTCCATTAAATGATACCCCCACCCTTCCAGTTGTTTGTCCAGTTGCTCTTTCACATGCAGTATTATCTCTGAGCGGAGCAATAATATCTCCGACTGCTTCTTGGTAGCTACAAATGCCCTCACTGCGCCTTCCACAGACCTTATCAGCGCTTGCATAAAGCTTCGCTCATCAACAAATTTAAACGCCACGTTCTCTATTGTGGCACTCTCTTCGTTAAGTACAGAATACAGAAGCATCGCTGTGAAATACACATTCGCCTGGTCCTGGGATATTGCCTGGAACTTAAGCTCCATAGACCTGTTCTGGTAAGATATGCGCTTAAATATCTGTTCTATAAAAGGGATGCGCATATTCAGGCCAGGATGAATGATCCGCTTAAACTTGCCAAAAACGGTAATAACCGCAACATTGCCTTGTTGCACAGTAACAAAACTCATCGCTAATATTGCGAGAATAACTACTAATAATATTAAACCGGGTGCCATAATCATAAATTTGTTTTGGAAATATACGCATTAACAAGAAATGAGCATGTAAATTTCAATAATTACTTTTTTACTTTTGTTATACCCGATTCATAACTTGCGACTAAAAATGCGCCTATGTCAAAAATGGTTTTGGATACATCTGCCATGCAAGACGATTTTTTTGCAGATACTGCGATGATCGGGATAGGTACAGCGCAACAGGGATATCGATTTTGCTGGATACTTAACCGGCATTTCGATATTAATTTCCTTCGGGATCCGGAACAAAATATCTGTGTGCAAAAAAAAGACAGCAAATACTATTTCCCGATCTACCAGTATACATTACCCAACAGCAACCATAAGTACTTATTATACAAATTGAAGAACGGCAATGAATTTCTTCTGCCCGAGACCCGGCAACTTGACTACCTGTGGCTGATACAGACCGCCACACCAAACGATGACGCCCTGGAAATAGCCCGCGAACTACGTAATATTCCCGATGTGCAACTCGCACAAATCATAGAAGCTGATGAATTAAAAAATCTGAATAACCTCTTAGTTT
>CAIJNJ010000029.1 GCA_903821975.1 uncultured Bacteroidota bacterium | reverse complement strand
TGACTCCTGTATTGCGTCTTTTGGTCATGTTATCTGTGTTAAAGTTGTGACTAATTCTCAACTTTGACACAGTTTAATTTACGCCCTCAAGAAGCCAGCGCAGGCACTACCGATTTTGAACCAATGCTGAGTAAAATGGAAAAGGACGGCCTTATTGACCGCTCAAAGAGTTATAAAATAGAGAAAGAAAACGGCGCACTCTACATAAACGGAGAAAAGCAGTCCGCTGAATTATATAATAAATACAAGAACTACCTGAAAGGAAATCACGTAACGATAAAAGGCCATAAAGGCAGCCTGAACATCAACGTAAATAACTAACCGCTTAAGAGTTTGCTTCATAGACCCATCGTAAAGCCTTCTGCACTAAACGCAGAGGGCTTTTTTATTTGAGCATATAGATTTGCCTTAACTTTAATGCAACGTATTTGCGGGTACATTTTTTGAACCTCTCATTTATTACAAAATGGAAGCAGACAAAAGCGAAAGGAAAATACTGCAGCAGGCAATAGATGAATGGGAACGATCAGGCAAGCTCACTACCGAGCAGGCCGACGACCTGAGGCAATCTGTTGAATACAAACACAGCGACCGGCAACAAATAGCCCAGTACTTTTTCTTTATTGCATTATTCTGTACCCTCCTCGCTTTCGGCGCTATATTCATTAACGAAAAGCTGCTCGAAAAAATAAAGTTATACTTTGCCTGGAATGACCTTGTGATAGCCGCAATCACTGCAGCACTATCTGTGTTATGGTTTTGGTACATCGGCAGAAAAAGAAAGTATCTGAGCCCCACGACTTATGAGATATACATGGTGCTGGGCGGGCTCTCTGTGCTTACATCCCTCATATATATCTGCAAGCAGATAACCACAGATACGACATACACAACATTTCTTATTCTTTCCTTCCTGCTGCTGTCTATTCTCAGTATCTCTTTCCATTCACGGGCATTATGGATAGGTGCCATTGGCGCAGGCATGGGTTGGTTTGGCGAGTTCAGCACCTACCACAGCACCAACAACCTTTTCTTTGGCATGAACTACCCTATGCGCTATACGGTCCTCGGCCTGGTGATATTAATAACCGGGTTATTACAAGGCCTGATAAAGCCGCTCAGCTTCTCAAAACGTATTACTTATACCATAGGGCTTGTACTATTGTTTTGCGGTTTGTGGGGCATGTCCATATTCGGCAATTACAATACCCTTACCGGCTGGCAACAGGTACGGCAGATACATGTACTTGCCTATTCCATAGTATTCGGCATTGCTTCTGTCATCAGTTTTTATCTTGGTATACGATATAAAGACGATCTTGCCCGCGATTTCGGCGTCATCTTCCTGCTCATAAACCTGTACACCCGCTATTTTGAGTACTTCTGGGATTCTATGAACAAGGGCATTTTCTTCCTGGTGCTGGCTGTTACATTTGGTCTTGTAGGTCGCTGGCTGGAAAGAAATAACAGGAAGCACAGAAAAACCGGTGCAGTTAAGCAGCCATAGGTTATTTTTGCCACCCGAAACTATTTCACATTCACTTTTTAATTTTTGACCTTTTACTTTTGAATTAATATGCGTTATGTACTGGAAGTAATGTATGACGGCACTAAGTTTCACGGCTCACAGGTGCAGGGAGATACGCCTACCGTGCAGCTGGAGCTAAATAACGCATTAAGTACATTATTCCGTACACCGATACAAACCGTGGGCGCCAGCCGCACCGATGAAGGCGTACATGCGCTATGCAACTACTACCATTTTGACCGGGAAGAAGAATTGAATATAGACCTGCGCTACAAGGGCAATGCCATATTACCCGATGGTATTGCGATAAAAAGGGTTTGCATTGCAACCAATCCGGAGTTTAATTCCCGTTTTGATGCCATACGCAGGCAATACAGGTACCGTATATACGCTAAGAAAGACCCATTCCTTGTGAACAGGGCGTTGTTTTATCCGTTCACTTTAGATCGTGATGCTTTAGACAACGCTGCAGCAATAATTATGGAGTATGAGCAGTTCGAATCCTTTTCAAAACGCAACGCGCAATCGAAAACATTTAATTGTAAGATACATAAGTCGCACTGGGAACAAAACGGAAAGGAACTGCATTATGTAGTGGAAGCAAACCGCTTTCTTAGAGGTATGGTGCGCGGGCTCGTGGCCACACAATTGCGTGTAGGCCGTGGTACAAACACCTTAGATGGTTTCAGGGAAATTATTGAAGCGCGCGACTGCACCAAGGCATGGTTTGACGTCACAGGTCACGGGCTGTACTTAGAGAATATAATTTATCCTGATGGTTTGTTGAAGGAAATATAGGTATTACCAGCTACCACTGGCCCCACCACCGCCGAAATCACCACCGCCAAAGCCGCCGAAACCACCACTTCCGCCACCACCAAAGCCACCACCACCGCCACGATCTCCACCACCAAGCATACTGCCGAGGAACATACCCGTAGCAAAATTACCTAACCCGCCACCGCTCATGTAGTTACCACCGCCGCCACCGCCACGGCCTATCATCCTGATGATGAAGAAAATGATGATGATAAGTATGATGATACCTGTAAAAGGTACGTGGTGTTCTTTCTGCGCGCCATCTCCCTTATACTCGCCCTTTGTCACCGCAATAACGGCGTCAGCTGCTTTTGAGAATCCTTCGTAATAGTTCTTATCCCGGAAAGACGGCACCATTTCATTCCTGATGATGCGGCCACATTGCAAATCTGTGAGTGCACCTTCCAGGCCCTTACCGGTTGATATGTTTATCTTATGGTCCTTTAATGATGCGAGTATTACTACCCCGTTATTTTTGCCGCTTCTGCCTACGCCCCATGCCTTACCTAACTTGATGGCATAATCAGAAACATCGTAATCGCCAAGACTGTCTATGGTAACAATGGTTATCTCATTAGAGGTCTCTGTGCTGAAGTCTATGAGCTTTCTTTCCAACTGGTCCTGCTCACCGGCGGTCATCATGTGCGCCATGTCATTTACCAGTCTTGGCGGGCTTGGCTTACCAGGCATTACCTGCGCATAGGTCTGCAACCCTGCAAACAGGAACACCAATAACCCGATAAGACGCATAAGACAACTCATTTTCTTGCTCATTTCCCAAAAACTATTTCGTCAGGCAATTCATTTTTCTTTATCGCAGGATCGTAAGGGAAATGTGCAGCCAGGGCGGTACCCAGTTCATGGATACAATTACATAAGCCTTCCGTAACATTGTTCTTCTTCAGGTGGCCGGTGAGTTTTGCAGCCGCACCCTTCCAGAATTCAGCGCCCCCGGCTTTCTCATAAATGGCAACATCACCAAACAAGGCAAATTGCCTGTCGGTGATGGCCACGTATATTATGATCGCATTTCTTGCCTGTGTCTTCTCCATTGCCAGGTTAGCAAATATCTCCTGCGCCCGGTGCATAGCATCCATGTAGGGGCAGTGGTGCTCAATGAACACACGGATCTCACCGCTGGTCTTACTTTCTGCCTCTTTGATATACGCAACTATATTGTGCTGCGCGTCCTTATCAAGTATCGGCCTTTTCCTGAACAATGAGAACATAAAATTTATTTTATAGATCAGAACTGCACTTTCGGCGCTTTCTGAGCGTCTGCATCAGCCTGGAACGATGGCCTTTCCTTAAAGTGGAACATCGAGGCAAGTATGTTAGCCGGGAAGTTGGACACCTTAATATTGTAATCTTTTACAGAAGCGTTAAATGCATCGCGGGATACTTTTATCCTGTTTTCAGTTCCTTCCAGTTGATCCTGTAACGATTTGAAATTCTCGTTGGCTTTCAACTGCGGATACTGCTCAGAAACTACCATCAGCCGACCTAAAGCCTGGCTAAGCTGGCCTTGTGATTGCTGGAACTGTTGCAGTTTTTCAGGTGTAAGCGTAGAGGCATCCACTTTTATCTGTGTGGCAGAAGCCCTTGCTTGTATCACCTGTGTAAGTGTTGTTGTTTCGAAATTGGCAACACCTTTTACCGTAGCTACAAGATTTGGTATCAAATCTGAGCGGCGCTGGTAACTGCTCTGAACATCGGCCCATTTCTGATCCACATCTTTGCTGGCGGCATTCATACCATTGTAACTACAGCCGCCCATTAATACTAATAACAAAATGACCCCTAATGCAATATATAATCCTTTCATAGGTTTTAAATTTTTATCAAAAGTAAGCTATGAAAATTGAAAATTATATTAATAGTCGGCAAGAAGCTGTAAAAAGTCGGTGATTATCCTTATTGGTAGGTATTCTAAGTAAAAAACGTAAAAACCAAAGCCGGTATATGCAGGCTTTGGTTTTTCCAGATAGCTATCGGGATGACCTTTGGAGTTTGTTATACTACCGCTGGCTCTCTTTTTCTACAGAAAGGTGCTTGCGGCTCCAACTACCGAAGTAATACCTGATGCCCAGCCCGAAAGCATTGTTCGGAAAGGAAGTTACCCCGCTTATGAAATTCATTGCAGGCTTTACATCTGCCGAAATACCTATAGGCACCTCATAAAATACATACTCAATGCCGGCTATCACATCAAGACCAAATACGGTTTGCCTTGGGT
>CAIJNJ010000028.1 GCA_903821975.1 uncultured Bacteroidota bacterium | reverse complement strand
TGATACTTTTTGCAACAATTATCATTGATTATACAGCAGGCCTTCTGATAGAAAATGCGGAGGGTGCAAAGCGCAAATGGTTCCTGGCAATGAGTATTGTGGCTAATGTGGGTATACTGGCGTTCTTCAAATACTATAATTTTTTTACGGAGAATGTTAACCACTTGCTGCATATCTCAAACGCAGGCACAAGTTTACCGCTGCTACATATTATACTGCCTATAGGTTTGTCTTTCCATACTTTCCAGGCAATGAGCTATACTATAGAGGTATACAGGCATAACCAGAAGCCGGAAAGGCATTTCGGCATCTATGCCCTGTATGTAATGTTCTACCCTCAGCTTGTTGCGGGGCCAATAGAAAGGCCGCAAAACATATTGCACCAGTTTCATGAAAAGCAGGAGTTTGACTACGATCGCGTAGTAAGTGGGTTGCGGCAGATGATGTGGGGAATGATAAAGAAGGTCGTAATTGCAGACCGGCTGGCACAGGTAGCGGACCCTGCTTTTAATGCACCGCATAACAATATATCAGGGGTGGGTTTTGCAATAGCAACCGTATTTTTCGCATTCCAGATATACTGTGACTTTTCAGGATACACGGACATTGCGCTGGGAGCCGCACGGGTTATGGGGTTCAGGTTGATGGTGAATTTCAACAATCCGTACGCTTCAAAGAGCATATCCGAATTCTGGAAGCGGTGGCATATTTCACTGTCTACATGGTTTTATGATTACCTGTTCAATCCCATAGTTACCGGATTGAGAAACTGGGGGCAAGGGGCCATTGTTTTCGGACTTCTGTTTACCTTTTTCATCAGTGGGCTGTGGCATGGAGCGGCATGGCATTACATAATATGGGGGCTATGGCATGGTACAGCTCTTTCTTATGAAGCGCTCACCAGGAAAACAAGAAAACGCATATTTAAAAAGATGCCAAAGGTTTTGGGCAATGCTATATCGTTGACATGTACGTTTGTGTATGTATGCATGGGGTATGTATTTTTCAGAGCACATCATTTAAGAGATGCGGTTTTTATACTGAAGAAAATAGCCAGTGTTCCGGGGGAGTTTATACATGTGTTATCAACCAGGAAGTTATCTTTTTTGAACCTGCCGGGGATATACAATGTTATTTTACCGTGTTTTGGGTTGATCGTGTTTTTGGGAGTAGCAACGCAAGTGTACCAGAGATATCTTGCAGGCGACCTGTTTCGGCAAAAACCGGCAATAGTGCGCTGGTCGCTTTATTTTGCTGCATTAATCGGGCTTATGTACTTTGGCGTATATGAAAAGCATGATTTTATATACTTTCAATTTTAGCAATGAAAAAACTAACGATAAAAATATTGTTTTACCTGTCGCCAATATTTTTATTGCTGCTGATCTATGTGTATACAGACCCATTTAAAGTGATCTACCATTATGATCACTACTATTCACCGGTGGACTCTTATTATTATACCATGAGTAATGACCATATTACCACCCAGACACTGATACAGAACTACCCGGAGTATAAGTACGACTCTTACATTTTCGGTTCTTCCCGAGCCGGTTTTTACTTGATGAGCGATTGGTCGAAGCATATTGATTCGAAGCGTGACTATAATTTTAATACGGTGGGTGAATCTTTGTATGGCATTGAAAAGAAAGAGCAGTTCCTGAAAAAAAATAAATACCCTATTCATAATGCACTCATCGTGATAGACAGTGAATTGCTGAGCGTTGTGACCAATGAAAAAGGGCATATACACATAAAGGACCCGATTACTACAGGAGAAAGCAAGATCATGTTTCAACAGGAATTTTTGAAGGACTAT
>CAIJNJ010000027.1 GCA_903821975.1 uncultured Bacteroidota bacterium | reverse complement strand
CAGCAAATGCCTTGATGCTTTCCTTGCCCCATTCCATGATAGAATGAAGGCCGCGCTCTATCAATTCCCCGCCAAATACGCCCGTCATTACTTCCTTGACGCCTTGCCAGGCGGACTGGCTTTTCACTACCTCTTCATTCACTTCGGTCAGGGCCTGCTTTACTCCTGTAAGCTGTTCTTTTAATGTTGATGCATATCCTCCAAGTTCCTTATAGGTGTTACTGATCTTACTGCGTTCTGCCTCATCACTGGTGGCACGGAATTCCGCCCTTAGAGAGCGCATTTTTCCTTCAATATCCTTTAGGGTATTGCCTACCTCGGTACCATCCATGGTAACGATTACTTTCCGGGTTTCATCTTTTACTGCCATTAGAGGATTTATTATAGATTAAGTTTGAAATCGGTTGGCATTTCAATGATCCGCGCCACTGCTTTTTTGCCATATTGCTGCTGCATCAGGGCGCCGAGCTTCAATACCTCCGCATACATAGTTTTGGAATACCATTTCTTGGCATGGCGCTGGTTGCCACCATGCTTTCCTTCGAGGCGGCGAGAGATGGTGTAATCCTTTACGCTTCCTATCTTGGTACCTTTGCCTACACCCATATCCACGAACATACCGTAGTAGTTGTAGAAGAACTTTACCTTCTGCACATCACCACCGGCGGATTCCATTACTTCGTAGTTAAGGCTCCTTGCCAGGTCAAGCGTTCCACCTATCTTTTGAGAACGCATCTTTTGCAACCATTTTATGATAGTAATGCTAGCCCATTCCTGAGCAAGTTCATTTTGTGTAATGCCATCCATACTACGAAATTGGGTACGGAATAGCGGAAAATAAAGGACGGGAAAGGACAGTAAACAGTTGGCAGTTGGCAGTTAACAAAATAACCCATGTCACCGACATTGATGTCGGTAACATGGGTTTTGTAGAGCCGTAATATATTACGTCTTGGATTTCAGCAGTGCCAGTTCGGCACGGAGTTCATCGCGCTGCTTTTCGAGGTAGGAGCATATAGTCCATACCTCTGCCTTTTCCTCGGCCTCACGCTTCAGCATGAGGGCAAAATCATTGAGCATGGCGCTTTCCTCGGCATCGCACTTGGCATGGATGGAGGCAAATAACTGTTTGATGCTGCGCTTTTTCATGGCTGCACCTCCCTGCCCAGAAGGGTAAGATAACGCTTTACGCGCTGCAATGCCGGAAGCATTTCATGCATATTATCATGGGGATACCATACAAGGCCTTCCTTTTGGGAAAGAATGTGTGTGAGTAGATCATCGAGGGTATCCGCATACCATGGGTAGGGATACTCGGGTAGGTCCAGGGCGCTGCCCGGGGCCGGTGTTTTGCTGTCGTCTTCCATTACGAGTTGCAATTAATAAAATTGGGATAACGCCCGCCAAGGCTGGAAGACGACAGTCTAAATGAATAGATGCTGTCCCACCGGAGCGGGACACCTGGCGGGGTTATCCGTAAAAATTTGTAGAAACGGGTGTTTCATTTAAAACTATATCGTCTTCCAAACGAAGCAACGAAAGTAAGGTATGGAATAGCGCAAAAGTGCTTTGTACAAAACAAAGAAACAAAAGGGGCATTTGTTAAATATAATGATACAAAAGTCAAGTTTTAAGTGAACGCAAAAGGTATGCCGTGATGGGAAGGCAATCACCATTTTTCATCAGATGCTTTGATATTCATGGATTTTTTAAGATCAATAATCAAATCCTTTACTTTAGAATCCGACATGATCTTTATATCATTCCACATTTTTTTAGTAATAGTTAACCATGAAGTAAATTCATCAGTTTCTATCGGGCCACAATCTGAAGAATAGGCTTTGCCAGGTTCTCCCTTATGATTGAAATTATTGAATACATATTTGTATTTACCATCCTTGCATTTTAAAGTAAGAGTAAAATTCATAACTCCCTGCGGAAAGAAATGCCCCAATCCCGTTGTAGATACACTAAAATTGCCTTTCACTATAATTTGCGCATTATCCTTATCATCCATTTGAATAACATTCTGCGCACTATGAAAAGCATTAGCAATCCATGCCCTTGCATTAGCATACAAAGCTTTTGAATTTATTGAACTATCTACCTTAACTATTTCCTGATATGTTACCAGGTGAGTAATTGAATCATAGGGAAGTT
>CAIJNJ010000026.1 GCA_903821975.1 uncultured Bacteroidota bacterium | reverse complement strand
CGATCTAGGTTAGAAATATAGATGATGGCGATGAACAGTAAAATGTTCCCGATCTCGAAACCGGTACTGCCTATCTTTCTTTCTTTTGTCAGGAATTCAAACGTCCAATCGTAGAGGAAGTTGTAAATATTGAGGCTGATGGTAAATACAATGATCCAGATAATCCCTGAAACGATCATTGCTGCATTCTTTAACAGCTTTCTTATCTTCTCAAAGTTGAACTTGGCAGATATGCCACCCTTCAGTTTGTTAATAATGGTCTGCAGTGCAAACATCTCCATGATCACCTCAATGAAAACGGACAGGCACACGATCTGCATAAGACCGTGCGTAGCGGTTACACTGAATATTTTTGCCAGGCTTAGGCGGCCCAAAAGGTTGCAGGCTATGGCAGCAAGGTTGAAGACACAATAGATCACAGACACTACCCTGATCATCAGTGCGAATGCCAGCGTGTTCTTCTTCGTAGCCCTGAACCATATTATCCCGAAAAGGAAGGAGACAATATTAAATGACAACAGGAATACCCTGAAACCAAAAGCAGGCGTAAGGATAGGCCCGGTAATAGAAGAAGTAAGATAGAGCGCGGCAATAACAAGCCAGTAATAAAACAGGCGTTTCGGCCACACCTTCCTCAGCATCACTGTGACCGACAATACAAGCAGCCACCCGGTGAAGGCTATATATGCTGTGGGCGGATGCAGATCAAAAAGCGGGGCAATGTTAAACATCACCACCAGCATAGCCAGTATAGGCACCTTATTAATAAGATGGAAAGAAGGCATCTTAATATTTGCATGCTCTTTATTCTTGTCCAGCTTTCTGAAATCGCGAAATATCCAAATGAAGAAAAGCAGGGCCGTACCAATGAGCCACAGTTGATCATTAAAGTTCCTCTTGAAATAATACCGCAAAATTTTCCGGTGCTCCCGGTATGAACGCTTCGCATATTTTTCGGTGTGCAAACTGTCGTGAATCGTCCCCTTTTGCGCATCCCATAAATAAGGGTATTCCTTGTCCAGCGATTTCCCGTTTACCTTATCAAGCAAACCTTTACTTGTATGTTGCAGGTCTATTGTTGTAAAATATTCATTGGATACCCTGCTTTGCAACTTATGGATATGTGAGAGGTTATCACTGATATCCTTCTTCGCCATTCTCCACTTGCTTACCAGGTCGGCAATTTCATTGGGATACTCCATCCTAAAAGAAGAATCAGCGACGATAGCTCTTAACAGGGTGTCCTTCCGGAACTCTCCCATTTCATCGCTCATTACCACAAGCTCTTTCTCATACTTTGATAACTGGCTCTTCCAGTCACTAAGCTGGTGTTGCAGGTTACTAAGCAGCACATCAAACATCTGCAGGTTCTTGACGTCAATAACATTATTGTATAGCTCCAGGTTCTGGTCTACTATCTCTACATTAGAATCGACCTCAGGCAGATTTGCCTCTATGTCTTCTGTATTGAAACTGACACCTGCGGTATTGATAATGTTGTATAGTGTATTGTGTACCTTCTCGATCTTGTTGAGTATACTGTCAAGCCCTATCTGGGCCAGTTTACTACTGTCCGGCAGTACGAAATGATGCTTTTCAATTACGCTCTTATTGAAACGAACGGTGTCTTTGACATGGCGGGCGCTTGCATTTATAGAAAAGGAAAGGGCCAGAAAAGACAGCAGAAAAAAATATAAAATGCGTTTCATAACAATGATAATTTTATAAATGCAGGTCCTTTCAGCATTTACATATTGGTTATATCCCCAATCTGTGAACTAAATTTATGCAATTTCCCAGAGATATTTACTTGCTTTTGTGCTTTCTGATGAAAATGATGATACATACCAGCAATACCGCACTGGCGATCCAGGACCCGATCATGGCATAACTGGCATAAGGAAGGTTGTATATCCTGGCAAGCGTCATGTACATGGCGCACATTAACCAAACTGCAATAACTATGATGATGGTAGATTTGCTCATAACGATCCTAATTTCCTACAAGATACGGCAAAGCTGCATTTATAGTAGGATCTTATTGTGCTCCGATCAACATAAAAGTGGTGGGATAATGCGAGATGTACCACACCTTTGAGGTGTGGTACATCTATTAGCTGAACAGGAATTCAATATCATCCTTCGTGAGGCGCTTCTGGAATGCGCTGTCGTCAGATACAAGATCATTGGCGAGTGTGCGTTTGCGCTCCTGTAACTGTAACATCTTTTCCTCCAGGGTATCTTTACAAATAAGCCGATACGCGAAAATATTCTTTGTCTGGCCGATACGGTGTGTACGGTCTATGGCCTGTTGTTCCACTGCGGGGTTCCACCACGGGTCAACGATGTAAACATAATCTGCGGCAGTAAGGTTAAGACCTATACCACCGGCCTTCAGCGAAATAAGGAATACACGGCATTCGTGATTATTCTGGAATTCCTGTATTGCCTTTTCACGCTCAGCAGATGTGCTGCTGCCATCAAAGTAGACATAGCTTATGTTCTCGGCTTCCAGTTTTTCCCTTATCAGTGCAAGCATGCCCAGGAACTGGGAAAATACAAGCACCTTATGATCGCCTACATTCTCTGTGAGCTCGCGCGATAATTCATCAAGCTTAACAGAATAGTTATGAAACCGTTCTTCTTCGTTCATAATAGCCGGCGAGTCGCAAATCTGCCGCAGCTTGGTAAGGCCCTGCAATATGTGCATCTGCGATTTCTCCATGCCTTTCTCTTCTATCATCCCCAGTATCTGTGAGCGGTATATGTTGCGGTAAGCATCATAAATCTTACGCTGCTCGGCACCCATTTCGCAATATAGTATTGTCTCTGTCTTTTCAGGCAGGTCTTTTGCCACCTGCTCCTTTGTGCGACGCAACAGGAAGGGATAAGTGAGCTTGCGGAGCTGCAGCTTCACCTCATCTTCCCTGAACTTATCTATAGGCGTTGCAAATTCACTCATAAAAAACTCCCTGCTGCCCAGCATACCGGGGTTCAGGAAGTTCATCTGCGCGTAAAGGTCAAAAGTATTATTCTGCACAGGAGTACCGCTTAGCGCCAGCCTGTTCTTGCTGTTGAGCAGCAAAGATGCTTTGGCTACCTGCGATTGCGGGTTTTTAATAGACTGCGACTCATCCAGCACAACATAATCAAAAGGTATTTCTTTAAATGCCTTTATATCACTGCGCATAGTGCCATATGTAGTGATGATGATATCAAAATTATCATAGGCACCGGGAGTAATATTTCTCTTTGGCCCGTGGTGGATAATATGTGTAAGCTCGGGCGTGAATTTCTTTATTTCATTCTCCCAGTTATACATCAGTGTAGTTGGGCATACCACGAGGAACCGCGCGCCTGAGTTATTGTTCTTATAATGCTGAAAGAAAGTAAGCGTCTGTACGGTTTTACCAAGACCCATATCATCGGCAAGTATGCCTCCCCAGCCTGCTTCATTCAAGAATAAAAGCCACTGGAAGCCTGCCAACTGGTATGGCCTTAACGTAGCTTTTAAATGCTCCGGCGGCGCTATCAGGCTAAAATCATTGGTCAATATATTCTCCAGCTTACCCTTCTTTACTTCCAGTTCCTTCTGCAGGTCATCTACATCAATTTCAGCAAGCAGCTCGTCGAGTACACTGAAGTGGTATTTTTTGAGCCTTACTTTGTTGCCCTTGGTCTCACCCATCTTCAGCAGCAGGCTGTATTTCTTCAGCCACTCTTCAGGCAGTAAACCAATAGAGCCATCACCAAGCTTCACGAAATTCTGACGTTGTGCTAATGCTTTTTTCACCTCGATTATAGACACAACCTGCTCACCAAATTTCAGCTCAACTGATGCATCAAACCAATCGATGCCGCTGCTGACCTGTACCTGCGTTTCGGGCTTATGCACGTTTACCCTAAGGTTCTTCAGGCCCTCAAAGCCCAAAAGCTCCACATTCCATTCCTGCAGCAGTTCGGTAAAACGGTAAAACCAATTATTGGCCAATACAGAGGTACCGGGCAGGTGGAAGAAATTCTCTTTTTTATTGTATTGGATATCGGTATGCAATGTTTTCAGCAGCTCAATGAATTCATTCTCCACTGTTTCATCACGCTGCATTATCTTCACTATGCCATTCTCGGGCTGCACTACATCGCCGAAGTAACCCGGGCGTATCTCAATACCATTGTAAACAAATGCCGGTTGCAGCACCAGGGTTTGATCGCGCTCATACAGGTACAGGCGGTATGCCGGTCTTGCTTTATAAATATGCTCTGTAAGCTCTTCAGAAAAATGAACATGGACTTTTTTGCTCCAGTCCATTATCTTTTCCTGTAAAAATACCGGCCATTCTTTTGCAGGTATGCTCATTTTACCATCGGGGTAAAATAATTCGGATATCTGTATCTCCTGCAAGCTGCCTACACAATAAATAGTTGTGTCATAACGAAGCAGGGCTGCATTAAGCACTTTTACATCTTTATGCGGTATGGCATTATTATCTATGATCCATTCCAGCGCTACAGTATAATTCTTACCTTCTTTTTTTACAATAAGCTGCGGGTGCGCGTGTCTTTCTGAAAACTCTATCTGCTCCAGCCCCGTTGATGATAACAGCTTGCCGGGCTTTTTGATATATACAAATGGGTAGGCGGAATAGCGGTCGAATAGTTTCTGGTACTTTGGTAACAAATATTCCCATACCTGTTCCTTCACTTCTTCCTGCGGTACATCTTTCAGGATGGTCTCATAATCATGCAGGAAATCACCGAAAGGCAGGTTCTTTTTAAGGAATTTCAACAACTCTTCCGGCAAAAATTTCCTTATTACCGGCAGAAGGTCACGGTCTTCCTGCTTGAACCATGTAGGGTTAATGTATTGGTTCAGCACAAGCTTTTCAATGTTGCCCACCATTTTACGCTCGTCTTCATCTACCCCTCCCGACACAAGCAACACATCCACAAACGGGAATGCACTGACTGTAGTATCCAGCACTATACCCAGGCGCTTTTCTTCGCGGGGCGCCACTGCAGTTTCGGTAATTACAGGCGTTTCTTTAAGATGTTGTTTTGATTCTATCTTTTTGATAGAAGGGTCAAGCACACGCAAAAACGGCTTGTTATTCTCGTATGTGAACGTGAACTTATTGGTAAGGTCGTCGCTAAGGCTATACCCGTATTGTTCCAGCAGCTTGTTTTTCTGTACATCCCAGTTTTGCATTGACGAGAAATACTGGGGGCCATATGCCTTCAACACCTGCAAAAATAACGCAGCTTTGTGCACACATAACGGATGGGTATTTTCTTTGCAATCGCACGATGTATCGAAATAACGCTCTTCATTCTGCTTTACAGCAACATGATAAACTTTATCATCATCAGGTACGTTTGCTTCAATGCGGTCGTTCTTATTTGAAGTAATGACCACCCTGCTACCGTTTGCTATTTTTTCGGCCTTTTCCAATGCATCAGGCGCAGTGAATATCTGCATCATCTGCTTTGTTATCTGCCGCATACGCACTACTGTATGCTTCTGGTCGTAAGTGATGTTGGTATTCTCAAAGAAACCGCTTTGCAATATATCATTGAGCTGAAACATAGCAGCCACTTCGTGGCGGCATATCTCGCCCAGGTTATAAGGACATTGGCACCTTACAGATAGCTCCGCAGGCTGTAAATATTTATTGATGGTAACTGTATAGTAATTCTGGTAGAGGTCGTTCCTTACACGAAACCGTACCTGCTCCAGCAGGTGGTCCACATCCAGCATTTGCACGCCCGATGTATAGAATAT
>CAIJNJ010000025.1 GCA_903821975.1 uncultured Bacteroidota bacterium | reverse complement strand
TATGGAAATATACTGAGAGAATTGATAAGAAAATATTATTGATAAAAAACAATCCCCGTTTGGGCAGAAAGGTAAGTAAGAGACCTAATACATACAAAACGGTGATCAATAAAAGGATAGTTCTTTATTACCAATATAGGCCGCTCAAGAAAGAGATATTACTTCTATCGTTTTGGAATACGTTGCAAAACCCGAAAAAGCTGAAACTTTAGATGCCCTATGGTGATACAGGCGTAGCAGGTTTCCTGCGCATAAAGGCAAAGTAAGTTATAACGCCAAGGGCAATAATGCCGAGCGAGTAGAGGATGTAGTGATAATCTATAGTGGAGTAGATAAACAGCCAGATAATAATGCATAAGATGGCAGGCAATGGGAATAATGGCATTTTATGCGGTCGCTCTTCACCAGGCTTTTTATAATGCCATGCGATGACACCTATGGCCTGCGATACGAACTGCACTAAGATGCGCATGGTAAGAATGGCCGTAATGGCATCTCCTAACTTAAACAGCAGGCTGAAAATAAATCCAACACCACCGACAGCGAGGAGAGAAATATGGGGGAACTTATGTTTGGGGTGCACCTTTGCGAATATGCTGAAAAAATTCCCATCAAGTGCGGCGGCATAGGGTATGCGGGAGTAACCGAGAATAGCAGAGAACAATGATGCAAGTGCAATAATGAGGATGAGTAAAGTGGCGACCTGTGCTATAGTATGGTTGTATATCTGCCCGAAATAAATGCTGGCTACAAAATCTGAACTGGCGACAGTCTGCCAGGGGAGTACGCCGAGTATTATTGTCTGCATGGCAAGATAGAAGATGGCAATGCCGGTAATAGAGATAAATATGCTGCGTGGAATGTTCCTTGCAGGGTCTTTTATCTCTGCGCCGAGGTGGCATACGTTGTAGTAACCGAGATAGGAGTACACAGACTTAAGAGATGCCTGGCCGATGGCGACATAAAGCAGGGATGTGCTGTTAAAACCATCGAAATGGATGTTGAATGCCTGTGCCGCATTAAAATGCGGGATGCCGGAAAGTACCAGCCAGATTATAGTGCCAACAGTGATACACCAAAGCACAACCGATATTTTGCCAACGTTCTTTATGTTGCGGTAAAGCAATGCTACCAATAGTATAACGAGCGTGCCGCTGACCATTTTCTTTTGCAGGAATGTAAGCGGTATGAGGTAGGAGAAGTAGTTGGCAAAACCAATGGCGCCGCTGGCGATGACAAGGGGCGCCTGCAGCGTGGTTTGCCATATGAAGAGGAACGACATAAGCCGACCACCTTTGCGCTCACCAAACAGTTTTTGAAGGAATACATAACTGCCGCCGGCTTCAGGCCATTTTGCACCGAGCTCTGCCCATACCATACCATCCATATAGGCTAGAAGGGCACCTATTAGCCACGGTATTATGCTGGCAGGGCCATGCATCAGGCTCACGATCATAGGGATAGTGACAAAGGGCCCTATGCCCACCATATCTATCATATTGATAGCGGTGGCCTGGCCAAGTGATAAACCCCGTTCTAATTTATGGTCTGTAGACAAGCAAATGAATTCTTACACAAAGTATAAAATACAGGCGGCAAATTATAGGGTAGTTTGGTTATTTCAAAAGTGTATCGTAATATTGCAATGAAACGATAGATATGGGTATCAGTAAAACAGGATTGTTTACAAAAAAGCAGAATGACCTCGCAAATATTGCCAAGGCGCTTGGACACCCGGCCCGGATAGCAATACTGCAGCACCTGGTAAAGGCAAGCGGCTGCATTTGTAATGACCTGGTAGGGGAACTTGGCCTGGCACAACCTACCATATCACAGCACCTAAAAGAGTTGAAGCAAATGGGACTGATACAGGGCTCTGTAGAAGGGACGAGTATCTGTTACTGTATTGACCCCAAAGTATGGGATAAGTATAAAAAGATATTCTCTGAATTTTTTGTGGAGATCAAGACTATTGATAAAGAATGTGCGCCGGGTTGTTGTTGATATTTTTTTACAGTAAAAAAACATTTTTATGCAAACTGAACAAGAATTGAAAGACATAGTAAAACAGAAATACAGCGAGATAGCATTGCAGGATAAGGAAACAAATATGAGCTCTTGTTGTGGCTCGGGATGTTGCAGCACGGAAGTGTACAACATTATGAGCGATGATTATACTAAACTGGAAGGTTACAGTGCAGATGCTGATCTTGGCCTGGGTTGTGGTTTACCCACTGAATTCGCGCAGATAAAGAAGGGTGATACTGTCATAGACCTTGGCAGCGGGGCAGGCAACGACTGCTTTATAGCAAGAGCAATAACCGGTGATACAGGAAAGGTTATCGGTATCGACTTTACGGAAGCAATGATCAACAAGGCACGTGAGAATGCGGATAAACTTGGCTTCAACAATGTGGAATTCCGGTATGGTGATATTGAAAAGATGCCCATTACCGTTAATGCAGCCGATGTAGTGGTAAGTAATTGCGTGCTGAATCTTGTGCCCAATAAGAACAATGTGTTTAAAGAGATATTTCGTGTGCTAAAGCCTAACGGGCATTTCAGCATATCTGATGTAGTGCTCGTTGGTAATTTGCATGATAAATTGAAAGGTGCCGCAGAGATGAATGCAGGTTGCATATCCGGGGCAATACAGAAGGAAGCATATATGGACCTTGTGAAGAGCAACGGCTTTAAGGATATTACGATACAGAAGGAAAAAGCGATAGTAATACCTGACGATATTCTTGCGGGTTATTTATCGCCTGATGAGATCCATTCATTCAGGAGCAGCGATATGGGCATCTATAGCATTACTGTATTTGCAAAAAAGCCGGAAGCATGTTGTGAACCCGGATGTTGTAACTAATAAATTATGATGAAAAAACTATTCGCTGAATTTTTAGGTACTTATGCGCTTGTGTTTGCGTGTACAGGAGCGCCTGTTATTAACCAGCAGTTTCATGGTGTGATAACACTGGTGGGGATGGCCATTGTGTGCGGCCTGATAGTGATGAGCATGATCTATACTTTCGGGGATATCTCAGGGGCACATATGAACCCGGCCGTGAGCATTGCATTTACCGTAGCAGGGCGGTTCCCATTAAAACAACTGGCGCCGTATATAGCAAGCCAGTTTGCCGGTGGCCTGATGGCAAGCCTTACATTACACCTCATGTTTCCCGCAAGTGAGTTCCTGGGCGGGAATATGCCATCCGGACCCGACCTGCAATCTTTTGCAATGGAAGTGATACTTACGTTTTTCCTGATGCTGGTGATAATCAGCGTTGCATCGGGCAGTAAGGAGCAGGGGATGTTTGCCGGGTTGGCAATAGGGTCTATGGTAGCACTGGAGGTGATGTTTGCCGGGCCGGTGAGCGGCGGCTCCATGAACCCTGTGCGGTCATTAAGCCCCGCAATTGTAAGCGGTCATATGGAGCACTCGTGGATATACCTGGTGGCGCCTATAGCAGGAGCAGCACTGGCGATACCCGTTTTTAAAATATTAAAGCACGAAAGATGAAGAACATCCTTTTTGTATGCATAGAGAACAGTAACCGCAGCCAGATGGCGCAGGCTTTTGCAAATATGTATGGCGGCGCAGATATACACGCGTATAGTGCCGGCTCGAGACCTTCAGGGAAAGTAAACCCGAAGGCAATAGCGGCAATGAAAGAGCTGGGGTATAACCTGGAGCTGCACCAATCAAAATCGCTTGATGAATTGCCGGATGTGCAATTTGAATATGCGGTAACAATGGGCTGTGGTGATGCGTGCCCGCTGGTGCGCGCAAAACACCGGATAGACTGGAACATCCCGGACCCAAGAGAGATGGATGAAGCGGCATTCAGAGAGGTGAGGAATATGATAGGGGATAAGGTGAAGGAGTTGGTGAGGAAAATGGTTTAACCGCAAAGGCGCAGAGGCGCACAGATATTTTCTTCCGGTGATGGATGTCGTTACTTGCCGATGGGCTACACCCATCGCTCACATATTTTGCCCTTTCAGGGCTTTTTTTGTTTTCCTTTATCGTTGTGGGTAGCTACTATGGGTATATTATGTTGCTCAATAAATTTTTTGTAGGTCGTTTTAAGTTCCGGAAAGTTATTACACAATAAAAAACGGCTGGTTTTCACCAGCCGTTTTTTACGAGACTTATTGTTCGGTAAGTTTATTTTACTTCTTCGTACTCAGCATCAGCTACGTTGCCATCATGTGGAGCGCCTGCATTTTGCTGCTGCTGGCCATCATGTGGTGCACCATCTGCGCCGGGTTGTGCCTGTCCTGCTTTGTACATTTCTTCGCTGGCAGCCATCCATGCTTTGTTCAGTTTTTCCTCTGCGGTATCAATACCTACAAGGTCTTCTGCTTTATGCGCGGCTTTCAGCTCGTTCATGGCTTCGTCTATCGCTGCTTTTTTATCAGCAGGTATCTTATCACCATATTCTTTCAGTTGCTTTTCTGTATTGAATACAAGGCCGTCTGCTTTGTTGAGCTTTTCTACACGCTCACGCACTTTCTTATCTTCTTCTTCATTTGCCTTGGCCTCGTTCTTCATACGTTCCACTTCTTCCTTATTCAAGCCGCTGCCTGCTTCAATGCGGATGTCCTGCGACTTGCCTGTGCCTTTATCTTTTGCAGTTACATGCAACATACCGTTGGCATCGATATCAAAGGTTACTTCTACCTGTGGCACTCCGCGCGGAGCGGGTGGTATACCATCAAGGATAAAGCGGCCGAGGTTCTTGTTGTCCTTAGCCATAGGGCGCTCACCTTGCAATACATTTATTTCCACGCTTGGCTGGCTGTCACTGGCTGTAGAGAATGTTTCGCTTTTCTTGGTAGGGATAGTTGTGTTTGATTCGATAAGGCGGGTCATAACACCACCCATTGTTTCGATACCGAGTGAAAGTGGGGTAACGTCGAGCAGCAATACGTCTTTTACATCCCCGGTGAGTACACCACCCTGTATAGCCGCGCCGATGGCTACCACTTCATCAGGGTTAACGCCCTTGTGTGGTTTCTTGCCAAAGAACTTTTCAACTACTTCCTGCACTTTAGGTATGCGGGTAGAACCACCTACGAGGATCACTTCATCAATTTCAGCAGCAGTGATGCCTGCATCTTTCAATGCTTTGCGGCAAGGCTCGAGCGTACGCTCAACCAGGCTGTCAGAAAGCTGTTCGAATTTTGCACGGCTCATTTTACGGACAAGGTGCTTAGGTGCGCCGTCAACAGCGGTGATATAAGGAAGGTTGATCTCAGTTTCCTGTGAAGAAGAAAGCTCGATCTTCGCTTTTTCAGCAGCTTCCTTAAGACGTTGCCATGCCATTGGGTCTTTGCGCAGGTCTATTGCTTCATCTTTTTTGAATTCGTCAGCAAGCCAGTCCATTACCACTTTATCAAAGTCATCACCACCGAGGTGCGTATCACCATTGGTAGATTTTACTTCAAAAACGCCATCACCAAGCTCGAGTACGGATACGTCGAACGTACCACCACCGAGGTCGAATACGGCGATCTTGCTATCCTTATGCTGCTTATCGAGGCCGTAAGCCAAAGCTGCAGCGGTTGGTTCGTTGATGATACGGCGCACATTAAGGCCTGCGATCTCGCCGGCTTCTTTTGTGGCCTGGCGCTGTGCATCATTAAAGTATGCAGGTACGGTGATCACCGCTTCCTTTACTTCGTAGCCAAGAAAATCTTCAGCGGTCTTCTTCATTTTCTGAAGGATCATTGCTGAAATTTCCTGTGGCGTATACAGACGGCTGTCAATATCCACACGTGGTGTGTTGTTGTCGCCCTTTACCACTTTATAGGTAAAGTGAGATATTTCATTTGTTACCTCATCAAAACGGCGGCCCATAAAACGCTTTATGGACTGGATAGTGTTGATGGGGTTTGTGATGGCCTGGCGTTTTGCAGGGTCGCCTACTTTACGCTCACCATTTTTCAAAAAGGCAACTACCGACGGTGTGGTGCGGCGGCCTTCATCATTTGCAATTACCACAGGCTCACCGCCTTCCATTACAGATACGCAAGAGTTTGTGGTTCCTAAGTCAATTCCGATAATCTTTGCCATAATAAATTTTAATTATAATATATTTTTAATCTTTGTTTTCGGATATTTTCCAATATCAGTTTACTATACTCAATCAATATGCCATTCTTGTTTTACTGTAATAATGGCAGAAAATGTGTCAGTTTTGACCATTTAGTAAGCAGCCAGTCGCAGACTGGCGAGATTATTGAGGCACGAGTCGGCTGTACACGGGCTATACTACAGACTCGCGCCAGTAAAGAATAGGGAATAAGTCAGAATAAAAAAGCCTTAAACATTGTTTAAGGCTTCTCGAAAAGATGCAAAATATTTTATTAGTATGCAGTTCCCCGCAGGTTGGTGCCGGAAAGGATGGGGCTGGCAATCAATGAGTCGACAGTGAGGTCGGTAATTTTTATCTGGCCGGAGCGAACACCTTTTGAGGTATATAAGCCAAGTACATTAGCACCTTTGATGTTCGTGTAAATAGGTTCTATTTCGCTGCCCGTAAGACCTGTTCCCGCAGTGATGGCAATTTGCTGGTAGGTATAATAATCAGGAGTACCCAGGTAAGCAAAGAGCGTACATTTGTCTATCAACCTTACGGTATTTGCAGGGGCATTACCCATGCCTGCCTTAACAGCACTGTACAGGTCCACATTATTGACCTTGTAATCGAAAACACCTTGTGAAACCGCCTGGAAACCAAGGTCATCATCGTAATAATGTGTGGTCTTTGCATGGGTGGTAATATCTGAATCTACCCAATTGAAGCGGAGAATAACCTCAGCAACACCGGCAGGAGTGGTCTGCCCGTAAAAATTGTAAGTGGTAGGAGGATCGTATGAGCCAATGAAGTCAACGATATCGAGTGCGCTGATAACGACAGAATGGAAGTCCAGCCCCTGCCTGTTGAACACACTGTCATCAACCTGTGGTACATTGAAAAGAGAAGTATTAGCATCAACAATAACAGGCGCCTCGGCTGAATCAACTTCACCGGTAGCTGCATTTGTAACAACTATGCGGTAAGAATAATTGGGGTCGAGAATATTAGTGAATTTATAAGCGTAGTTAGGTGAGTTGAAAAATGTACCAGGTTGTTTCGGATAGCCTTCCAGGTCAAGGTCAACACGGTTGAGATGGATAGTATCATGTACAGCGCCACCGAAGAGGAAATTGATACGTTCAATTTTTACATTAAGGTTTGCATAAAAATTGGAATCAGGGGTTTGCGCCATGCTTAGTGCGCTTTTATTGTTATCGAGGAAAGCTTTTTGAATACGTATATAATGGGCCGTATCTGACTGGTCAAGCAGGCCATATATTACTGTGATGTTTTTATAGGGAGCGGCAACATTGAATTTAGTAGAACAACCTGAAAATGAAAACAGGGCTACAATTGCAATGAAGAAAACGGACAACTTGTTCATGGAAATAAACTAATATTTAAAGGCGGACAAAGATAGGGATTTAAGAGTTAAGTTGATAGGTTGAATAAGTTGATAGGTTGATAGGCCTACAGGTTAATAAGTTGATAGGTTGATAAGTTAATTTATGCAAGATCATAATATATTGTTACTGTAGTGAAGTTATAGGGTTATAGGAAAATTTGGTGGGAGATGATCGTCGCGAGTTGTTTTTAAGGATTAATGCCTATTTTTCAAAAAAAATCGCCATGCCAAACACAATCACACTTTCCGTAAAAGGGGCGCCGGATATGAACGCTTATGTATCCACACCATGGGGCAACGGCCCATTCCCTGCTGTTATGGTTTTCCAGGAAGCATACGGCGTCAACCACCATATACGCAATGTGGCAGACAGGCTGGCGGCGGAAGGATACCTGGCCATAGCGCCCGAATTATTTCACCGTACCGCACCGGCCGGGTTTGAGGCGCCTTACGGTGATTTCAGCGCAGTGATGCCGCACTTCCAGGCAATGAATACAGAAGATATCATAAACGATACGCAGGCAGCGTATGACTGGCTATCTAAGCAAAGCAATGTGCTCAAAAACAAAATAGGGTGCATCGGGTTTTGCTTGGGTGGCAGGGTGTCGTTCATAGCCAATACGGCACAACCACTGGCCGCATCCATAGCTTTTTACGGAGGCGGGATGCATATGGTGGCTGACAGGGCTGCTATGCTGCATGGCCCGCAGCTATTATTTTGGGGCGGGAAGGACCAGCATATAAAACCGGAACATGTGCAAACCGTGACCGATGCCATAAAGGCGGCAGGGAAAGATCATATAAACGTAGAAATTTCATACGCAGACCATGCTTTCTTTTGCGATGAACGGCCTTCATATCACCCACAGGCGGCATTGGAAGCCTGGGGCATGACCAAGGCATTTCTGAAGAACAAGTTGATGCATTAGGAAGTCAAAAGAGATATGCCACACCTTTGAGGTATGGCACATCACCTGGATTTTGGCAACTTTTATGTGGGTAACCAGATTTTGATAAATACCAGTATCTTTATAGCTGTAATCTTATTTAATATATATTATGAATCGGAGACATTACGTGTTATTCTTATTGTTTGCTGCATTTGCAGTGTATTCACCATTAGCGCAGGCGCAGGTAATTACCACGTTTGCGGGAAATGGCACCGCCGGTTATAACGGGGACAGCGGTGTGGCCTACCATGCCGAATTAAATGGCTGCACAGGTTTGGCTGTTGACGGAGCCGGTAATGTTTACATTGCCGATAAGAACAATAATGTAGTGCGTAAAGTGAATACATCGGGTATCATTACCACTTTTGCAGGCACAGGCACTGCGGGTTACAGCGGTAATGGCGGTGCGGCAACAGCAGCAAAGCTTAACCAGCCATACAGTGTAGCAACCGATGTGAATGGTAATGTGTATATAGCAGACCAGGGAAACAATGTTATTCGTATAGTTGGCACATCAGGTATTATCAATACATATGCAGGTAATGACACGGCAGGGTATAACGGCGATGATATACCAGCAAATCATGCATCGTTGTATAGCCCGGAAGGAATAGCAATTGATGCTGTAGGCAATCTGTATATAGCAGATGCGCGCAATAATATTATCCGTGAGGTGAGTACATCAGGTATCATTACGACCATAGCCGGTAACCGTACCGCGGGTTATACCGGTGATAATGCTGCTGCCACTTCGGCTGAGTTGCATTTCCCGACAGGAGTGGCAGTTGATGCTGCGGGAAACGTTTTTATTGCAGACCAGCTAAATAACGTAATACGTAGAGTTGATGGGTCCACAGGTATGATCACTACTTATGCCGGAAATCATGCACCGGGCTATAGCGGGGATGGCGGCGCGGCTATATCTGCGCAGCTCCAATATCCCGCGAGCGTATCACTGGACCAGTACCGGAATTTGTACATTGCTGACCAGGGAAATAATACGATCAGGGTAGTTGACTCTTCTGGTAATATCAGCATTTTTGCAGGCAACCGTAACTATGGCTATACTGGAGATTACGGCCTGCCTCAAAATGCGGAACTTAACACACCTATAGGTGTAACCGCAGACGGATGGGGCAGGGTATATATTGCCGATTATGGGAACAATGTGATGCGTGTGGTTGCCCGGTTTGCTTTGGGTACTTCTTCGTTGACTGCTGCCGATGGGATAAAAATATATCCAAATCCATCGGATGGGATATTAACATTGGATATTGCAGGGACAAATAGCAATGCTGAAGTAACGGTAACAGATGTTTTGGGTAATGTAGTTGGTAAGTATACAACGAACGCACAAAAAACGGCATTGAATTTAGGAAATATAGCACCGGGATGCTACCAGGTAAAAATAGTGAACGGAAGTAAAGTGTACACGGAGAAGATTGCGGTGGTGAAATAACCAGCTCAAGGAACATTCGATAACGCTCACTTTAGTGATATAAAAAACGCCGGATATTCTCCGGCGTTTTTTGTTGTTTGAATAATTTGCTTACCAGAGATGTACCCTGGAACTATCAGCGATATACATTTTGTCTCCGGGTTTAATGTTGAATGCCTCATAAAACTCGGGCACATTGGGGAATGGGCCATTGATGCGGTATTTGGCAGGAGAGTGCACATCCGTGAGCAACTGTGACGCAACTCTTTCCGGGCGTTCTTCCATCATCCAGCCAAGAGAGTAGCCAAGGAAGAAACGCTGCAATGGTGTAAGCCCACCTATCTTTTCACCTTTTTTGTATGCTTCGGTTTGCTTGAAGGCATCAAGGCCTATGAGTATACCCCCGAGGTCTGCAAGATTTTCGCCGAGTGTGGCTTTACCATTTATATGCAATGTATCTATGGGGATCATTCTATTGAATTGTCGTACCAATACATCAGCGCGGTTCATGAACTGGGCAGTATCTGTTCCGAGCCACCAGCTACAGAGATTGCCATGCTCATCAAATTTACGACCCTGGTCATCGAAGCCATGAGTGATCTCGTGGCCGACGGTAGATGCCGCTGTATAGCCATATACAAGGGCGTCATCGAGTTCTGCATCACGATAGCCCGGTACGGTCATCATAGCTGCAGGCAGTACTATTTCGTTGTTGGATTCGTTGTAGTAGGCGTTATAGGTCTGCGGCGTCATGTCCCATTCGTTACGGTCTACCGGTTTGCCCAGCTTGCTCATCTGGTAGTTATTCCACCATTGATTTGCCCGCAATATGTTGAGCACGTATGGGCCACGGTCTATTTTCAGCGAAGAAAAATCTTTCCACTTATCAGGGTAGCCCACTTTTTTGCGTATGGTCATAAGTTTGTGGATAGCTTTCTGCTTTGTGCTGTCATTCATCCAGTCGAGCTTTTCTATGCGAGCTTTATACGCGTTTCGTACATTCTCTACTATCTGTTCATAACGTGCTTTTGCAGTAGCGTCGAAATATTCTTTTACGAAAAGTTGGCCGAGTGCTTCTCCTATGGCGCCTTCTTCAGCATCCAGTGCACGGCGCCAGCGGGGATGCTGCTCCTGCGCGCCACGTAATGTGCGGGCGTAGAAATCAAAGTTTCCATCGGCATATGGTTTGCTGAGATCGCCGGCGAAAGTAGCAACGAGATGAAAGGTCATGTAATCTTTCAGCGTTTGTATATCTGTGGTGGCAAGTATCTTATCGAGGTTCTTATAAAATTCAGGCTGGCCTACGATCACGCTGTCCACGTGTTTCACGCCCATTATATCAAGATACTTTGGCCAGTCGGTGCCGGGAGACATGGTACGCAAGCTTGTTATAGCCATTTTATTATAGTTGGCATAAGGATCACGGAGATCTGCGAGTTTGCGTGAAGACTTTGCGAGTGCGGTCTCCAGCTCTATGATCGCTTTTGCCTTAGCATCGGCCTGCGCATTATCTGAGCCCATGAGCCTGAAAAGCGTAGCAATGTATTTTGGGTATTCATTCCTGATCTTCGAGGTGCGTTCATCAGTATTGAAATAATAATCGCGGTTTGGCATACCGAGGCCGCCCTGTGCCATTGTATATGCTTCAACTTCGCTATGTTTCGGATCCTGTGCCACGCCTTCATCAAAAAATACGTTAGCCCCGTAGGTGTGCATATGGGCAGCCTGCGTCATTACATCTTCCCGGTTTTTCATAGAGCTTATTTTTGTAAGCTCTTCGCGCAGCGGCTCTATCCCGTTCTTCTCAATAGAAACAGTATCCATGGCGCTATACCAGAAATCGCCTATCTGCTGCCCCGCACCGGTTTTGTCACCTTTTTTCAGCGCATCCTCATTTATTTTCTGGAGCCTGACGTAGAGTTCTTTCTGTACCAATTCGCCGATACCCCAGCTGGTTTCATCTGCGGGGATGGAATTATTCTTCATCCAGCCGTTGTTTGCATAGGCTGCAAAGTCATCGTTAGGCTTTATTGTTGTGTCGAGATGGGAGCGAAGAATGTCTTCTTTTGCCGCCTGTTGGTTTGGCTGGCTACACGCGCTGAATAACACTGCCGATGCAACGACACCAATTAACTTCCTCATATGTATTTTTTGATTTAGTTTGCAAAGGTATGCGGTTTTTAATAGTATGCTATCCCCAAACCGGGGGATATTAGACTTTTAAGAGTTCATTAGGCTATGGAATTCGATGCTAAGGGAAGGGAGGAGTTTGTGAATATCAAATGATATAGTAAATTTAAAAAGTAATTAAGAAAGATGAGCAATAACAGATTATTCGCCGGGCTTATTACGGTGGTATTGTTCTGTGCGTCGTGTGGCGGCAGAGTGATAAAAGGGGAGGGGACTATTGGTACGGTTAACCCTAAGGTTTCCGCATTTAATGCAATACAGGTAGAATTGCCGCTGAAAGTGGTGATCAATGTTCAAAAAGGAGCGCAGCCTTCTGTAAAATTTACGGGATATGCCAACTTCCTGCTGCACCTGAGGACGAGGGTAGAGAATAATATGCTGTTCATATCATCAGATATGGATGACCGTATGGCACTGGACAGTAAGACAGTGACCGCCGAGATCACGGTGCCACAGATAACCGAACTTTATTTATCGTCAACCGCGGATGCGGAGATACATGGCAATATAAGTGGAGCGGGCTTTAAGACGGAAGTGACAGGCAATAGTAATGTTACAATAGACAATATAAATACAGATAACTTTTCTTACTCAGCATCGGGCACGGCAAACCTGGATGTGAAAGACGGAGCTACAAGAATAGCTACGTATTCAATAGATGGAGGCAGTATCATAAAGGCATTTCCACTACAGACGAAGGAGGTGAGTGTGACAATAAAGGGAGCGGGTAATTGTGAGATAACGGCCTTGAAAAAATTGAGCACAAATGTTTCGGGGTCGGGCGCTATCAAGTACAAGGGGCATCCAAATATGGCAAAGAACCTTGCCGGGGGCACAGTTTATGACGCTAACTGAGCATAGGTATCCATCAACCATAAAAAAGACCGGTGCTCATAAAGGCACCGGTCTTTTTCTTCTTTCTTGTCAGTTATTTTTTTGCGTCCGCCTTAGTCGCTGTCTTTTTTTCAGCTTTAGCCGGGGCTGGGGCCGGTGCATTTGTTGGGCTGGTTGGTACAGCTTTAGTAGCCGCAGGAGCCGTTGTTTTAGTTTTTGTCGTTGCTTTTTTAGTTGCTGGTTTAGCAGCGTCCTGTGCGAATACGGCTGTGCTCATAAACGCAGCCATCAGTGCGATTGCGAATTGTTTTTTCATGTTTTTTTCAATTTGAGGTGAATTAATGAGATTTCACCGCTAAGATAATGTTTCTTTTTTAAATATCTGTTTTTTTGTGGTACTATCCGATTGGCAGTGGTTTATGGTATAATGCATTCCGTTTTTAGTTCTATTTTTATTCTCAAATACTATCTATGCAGTTAAGGGTTTACCTGGTACTTTTTGTTATCTGCCTCGGGCAGAGGGTTAGTGCACAATTATATGACCCTGCTCCTAAGCCTGTCCCTTCGACTACGCTCAGGATGACAGAGATAAATGATAACGCTTACCGGAGTAAGGACAATAAGTACTACTGGGGCAATCGCAAACCAGATGAAGCATACTGGGAGCAGGACGTGCAGTATAAGATGTATGCCAAAATGAACGAGGCCGAGAATATGATAGATGGTGCTGAAGAACTCACTTACTGGAACAATTCGCCTGATACGCTGCGGTACGTATATTTTCATTTGTTCCAGAATGCATTTATCAAGGGTTCTCACCTGCACGACCTGGAAATAGCGAATAAGGTAAAACCGCGAATGGGGAAGAAAGAAGCAGCGGGGCTGGGCATAGTGACAGAAAATATTACGGTGGATGATGAAAGTGTAAAAACAGAACTGGACAATACCATATTGAAAGTGTACCTGCCGCGGCCATTATTACCGGGTGGGAAAGTGGTGATAAAAATGAGCTTCAAGACATACTATGATATTGGTATGACACGCCGCCGGATGCAAATGTATAATGCATGGGGCTTTATGCACTATAACGGCTGCCAGTGGTTTCCCAAAATATGTGTATACGACCGTATGCATGGTTGGGATACTTACCAGCACCTGAACCGGGAATTTTATGGCGATTTCGGGTTGTATGATGTTACACTCGATTTCCCATCTAATTATATAGTGGAAGCAAGTGGTGTGCTGAAAAACAGGGAAGAGATGTTACCAGACACATTGCGTGCGAAACTGGACATCAAAAATTTTGCAGATAAAAAATGGAATGAGCCCCCGTCTACCATAATACCATACGTAAAGGGGAAAAGAAAACAATGGCATTTTGTAGCTAACAATGTACATGACTTTGCTTTCACTGCTGATCCTTCATTCAGAATAGGAACCAGCTACTGGAATGGTGTGGAGTGTGTGGCCCTGGTAGAGGAGCCACATGCGGCGCGCTGGCAAAATGCGCCTGATTATATCAGCAAGATCATAAAAACATTTTCTGAAACAATAGGGATGTATTGTTACCCGAAGATAGTGGCTGCGGATGCACAGGATGGCATGGAGTACCCGATGATAACACTTGACGGTGGCAGTGAGCCGGGCTACAGGGGATTGTTTGTGCATGAAATAGGTCATAACTGGTTTTACGGGCAAGTGGGCAGTAACGAAACCTACAGGGCTGCAATGGATGAGGGGTTCACACAATTCCTTACGGCATGGGGGTTGCGGCTGATAGATGGGGATACGATGGTAACCGGAACCCCGAAAAGCAGGTACAGGCAGCATTTTGCAGAGCCAACACTTGCGCTGGACCGCAACATCCTGAACAGCTATACTTATACTGCGCTAAATAAAACTGAATTGCCACTCAATACCCATTCGGATGATTTTCACAGCGCGCTGGGACAGGGTGGCGGCTATGGTATAGTGTATTATAAAACAGCGTCGATGCTGTATAACCTGCAGTATGTACTGGGCGATTCATTGTTTGAGGCGACGATACACCATTACTTTGAACAGTGGAAATTCGCACATCCATATTTTGAGGACTTTCGGGCGTCTGTGATACAATTTACGCATGTAGACCTGTCATGGTTTTTTGATGAATGGTTCGAGACAACAAAGACGCTTGACTACAGTATTGGGAGCATTCATAAGGTCCACGGAACAGACAGTTTCCTGGTGAATTTTAAAAGAAAGGGCGAGATGCAAATGCCAATAGACTTTACGGTTACTGCAAATGACGGATCAAAGCACAGCTACTACATACCCAATACATGGTTTGAAAAGCAGACAGCCGCTACCACACTTGCTAAGTGGTATGGGTGGGGCAAACTTGATCCCGGTTACACAGCCGAAGTGGAGATACCAACAGGTATAAAGAGTGTGCAGATAGACACCACATACCGGTTTGCAGACAGGGATATTGTGGATAATTATAAAAGCAGGGGATTGTGTATAAGCCCGCTGGCTATAAAGACAAGGCTGGATGGTGGATTGAGCCCGCAGTTTGACCGCAGAAAATACAGATTATACATAAGGCCCGATGTATGGTGGAACCCGATAGATGGTATAAAAGCCGGGTTGCATTTTGAAGGTGATTATATATATACATTGTATAAAATTGATGCAACTATTTGGTGGAATACGCATGCACTGCAAGAGAACGCATACCTTGCCTACGAAGGACAGGGTACCTACACTAACTATGCACCGGTGAATTATTCGTTCAATTATTTATCTCCACTATCGCGAAATATACCAAAGGTGCAGTTGCAGCTGAACAGCAGGTATCTTGATGGGCTTTGGTATCATAGAGGCGGGCTTAACTGGCTTGCCAACGATAATAATACAGTGCAGCTTTATGCACAGACCATGTGGCGGCCTACCACGTATGATTTTGATTACCTAATTGATCCTGCGGACTGGAGCAGCAGCCCCGGCAGGAAAAATAATTCCCTGAACCTGCAATGGGCACATCATTACAACTATCTCAATGGCGGCGGCAAGTACACCGTAAGCCTCCGTGCGCCTATTCTTGAGAAAGATGAACTTTCGTTTACTTATTCTTATGTGCAGTTAGAATCGATAAACTATAACTACATAGGCCGGATGGAAGTACGGACAAGATTATTCGGACGTTATGGGCTTGGTAACCAACTGCCTTATGAAAGCGCATTATACATGGCCGGCGCGAACCCCGAAGAGGAAATGGAAAATAAATATACCCGCAGCATAGGATTGATGCCAAACAGTTGGGATGATATTTCCAGGTATGATGTGAATCATTTCCAGGAAGGGGGTGGATTGAACCTGCGCGGGTATGCGGGATACTTTGCTCCTGATGAACGCAATGGAAACCTGATGGAAGGATATAAAGGGCGTAGCGGCGCATCAGCAAATGTGGAACTGGGGCTGGAAAACTATATGCCGTGGAAGCCCCGCCTGCTGCGCAACTGGCTGCATGCAGGCGTGTATGCATTCGGCGATGCAGGTATAATGGAGTTGAGTAATTACTTGCCTTCCAACTACCATTTTATTACTCCGTCAACTACCTGGAGCAGTGTGCATGTAGATGCCGGTGTGGGTTTTGCATTTACGATAAAGAACTGGGGCGTGTTTGAGAAAGCAAAGCCGCTAACTATCCGTGTGGACCTGCCGATATTCCTGAACAGGCCACCTTACAGCAACGACCAGTATGCAACACTGAGGTATGTGGTAGGGATAAACATGGCTTTTTAACTTTCCCGGCTAATAGGATTGCAATAAAATACTTAAATTTGATATAAATAATTGAGGCCATGACAGCAACGGAAAAATTGCGGAACAGCGTGAAGAAGCAGATAGATAATGCGGATGAGAAATCTCTTAAAATGGTTAGGGCTATGCTTGAAGTTGAAAATGAGTATGATTGGTGGAATGATCTGAGCGACGATGCGAAATCTTCCATAGAACGAGGTTTAAAAGACGCAGACGATGGGAAATTAACTCCCCACAAAGAGGTAATGAAAAAATATAAGAAATGGCTGTAACTGTTTATTGGTCTGACGAGGCAAAGAAAACATATGCAGCCAATATAGCGTATTTGCAAAATGATTGGACTGCAAATGAGGTGAAGAAATTTATACTGCGTAGTGAATATGTGGTTATGAACATTGAAGACAACCCCAAATTATATTCGGTTTCCAATAAAAATAAAAAGATAAGGAAAGCTACCGTTAATAAGCAAATCACATTGTTTTACCAATACTACCCGCTGAAGAAAATGGTTGTTTTATTGTCTTTTTGGAACAACTATCAGGATAATAAAAGATTAAAGTATTGAGTGTTTTTTTTACCGTTTGATAATACGGAAAGAGGTCCCGTCGCCAACAAGAGCGCTTGTGATATTTGCCGGCAGGAGATTGATGGCTTCCTTTAGTTTTCTGGGATCGGCAATAGCATAAACGGGTATATTATCGCCCACTTTGTATGCAGGAAAAGTCTTCAGTACCCAATCGCCGGGGATGGTGTTCTTGAAAGGGTAATTTAATGTTTTATCGTAGGGATAGGCCACTTCGGGGGTAATGAAGATGGGTAGTTTTTGCGCCTGCGCCAATACGATAGCAGTTTCTGTAGACCGGTAAATGTCCATTTTCTTAGAATATACCGGGCCGGTAACACTGGCATAGAATGTGGTATAGATGTTACCGATAAGACCTGCATACAGCAATACAGATAATGTCATTGAGAATTTCCCTTTACCTACTTTTTGTTTTAACGTGTCGAGGAAGTAAATGATAAGTATGGAGATGGCGGGGATAGTAAATGCATTGAGGCGTGGCTCGCCGAGGGGTAACTTACCAAATGCAAAAAGTGTAATTACGAGCACCAATAATACAACACTATATAGCCTGATGAGTTCGGTAGTGGCAGGTGCATTTTTATTAAAAGCCTTTACACATGCTCGTACCCCGAAAATAAATGAAAGTATGCCGAGTATCCCGAAGTAAAACCAATACACAAAGCCTGCGCCTATCTCAGCAAAAAGCATATAGAAATTCACAAAGAAAGATTGCCAACTAAACCCTTTATCCATCAGCAGGTGTTTCCAGAATTCGTGCATCTGCTGGTCACGCATAAGCTGTGACACATCTATGATGTAAAAAGTGACAACACTAACTGCACACAGCATTAATGGGAACCATTTGAAGAAGATCATTTTCCTTTTCTCCGCGTTTGGGGTTTTCTCTTTCAGCAAGTAAATACTTTGAACAAGCAATATGAAGTATGCAGGTGCAATGGCGACCGGGTATGTATAACTAAAAAAAGGAACGATCAGGAAAGAAAGACATAGCAGCGCGTAACGTTTTTTGTTTGCCGGTGTTATTTCTTTTAGCTCAAGTAGTTGAATCAACTGCCAGATGGCTACGAGGCTGAGCAATAGATCCATTGTATATTGTTTTATCTCCACAAAATAGCCGGTGAATGTGCTGCAGGATACAAGGATCATCACAAAAAGGAAACGGTTAAAATGCCCTGTCCCGTAAAGCTTGTTCATTAACCTGTAGCAGAAAAAGATGACGCATACACCCACCAGAAAAGATGGGAAACGAAGTGAGAAATAACTAAAATCGAAAAATGCCGTAAAAGCCCTGATGATCTCAATATAGACCCGGGGAAACTGCTGCATAAAATCGAGAGGGCCCCATATTGTTGTTGCGGTCTTGAACTTGAGATTATAGATCACACGCCATTCATCAACCCAGAAAGGGGTGATCTGCGCCACTACCACCACAAGGCCCCATATTATCATAAACGATAGTGTGGCTATTGTAGCAATACGGACGATTTTTTCCGGATCTTTAATACGAAATGACATGAATTCGGTAAAGATAGAAAATATTAATGAATGGCGAAAGCGCCACCTATGCAAGAAAGTCAATACTGCCTGTCTGAAGAATTACTACAGGGCTGATTGTTCAATGTCAGCAGTCATCCTTCGGCGAGGCTCAGGATGACAGTAATTCTATTTGGCTTGCCATTGTGTTTCTAATACCCTCTGCCTTCGTGTTTTTCCATGTAGTTCATAAATGCGCGGTTGGCTACACGGTTGCCGCCGGGCGTAGGGTAGTTACCGGTGAAGTACCAATCACCCTGGTTATGCGGACATGACTGGTGCAGGCCATCGATGGACTGGTAAATAACATCCACTTCTGCATTAACATCTTCGTGACGAAGCATCGATGCGATCTTTGTGCTTATTTCTTCTGCAGTGAACGAATCGTAAACACCTTTTACAAAGTTTTGTTCATGGAGCTTACCTTTTGCATCCGCATCTTTGCATTGCTGGTATATGGTATGTAGTGTATTTGCTCTGCCCTGGTCTGCTAACAAACCTACGGCTGCCTGGAATGCAATAAAGTCGCCCATGCGGCTCATATCTATGCCATAGCAGTCGGGGTAGCGGATCTGTGGTGCAGATGATACAACAATGATGCGTTTTGGCCCAAGACGGTCGAGCATCTTGATAATACTTTCACGCAGGGTAGTGCCGCGCACTATGGAATCATCAATAACAACGAGTGTGTCTACACCTCTCTGCACGGTGCCATAAGTAATGTCGTAGACGTGCTGCACCATTTCATTGCGCGAAGCATCTTCTGTAATGAAGGTGCGCATCTTCACATCCTTTATGGCGATCTTTTCTATGCGCACACGACGATTAATGATCGCACGCATTTCTTCTTCTGTCATTGTGTCGCGGCTGGCACTGATGCGTTGCATCTTGGTTTCCAGCAGGTAGTCTTCGAGACCTTTGATAAGGCCGTAGAAAGCTATCTCGGCAGTATTAGGTATAAATGAAACTATTGTATGCTTGAGGTGATAGTCGAGGGCTTTGAGTACATCACCTGCCAGGTTGCGCCCTAGTTCCATACGCTCCCTGTATATGTCCGGGTCACTGCCACGGCTGAAGTAAATGCGCTCGAAGCTGCAGGCAGTATGTTCTTTAGCAGGCAATATCTCCACATTTTTAAATTCGCCTTCTTTGGAAACAATAATGGCATGGCCCGGTTCCAGTTTCTTTACATCCTGCTGGGTAACATTAAAAGCCGTCATTATTGCAGCGCGTTCTGAGGCGGCAACAACTATTTCATCATTCTGGTAATAATAACAAGGGCGGATACCATTGGCATCGCGCATTACAAAACTGTCACCATTACCGATGAGGCCGCTGAAAACAAAACCGCCATCAAAATGTGTGGTGGCTTGCTTGAGTATGCCTTCTATATTGAGGTTTGATGGGTTGGTGTCATCGGCCATACATAAGTAATAGTGTATGGTCTCTATCATGGCGCCAAGATCGCTTTCACGCATAGTGCCATCCGGATGCGCGCCGAGCATGGCAAACAACTCATCGGTATTAACGAGGTTGAAATTGCCTGCCATAGTGAGATTACGGGTAGGGTTGATGTGTGGTTTTAAGAACGGGTGACAAAATTCAACGTTGTTTTTGCCTTGTGTGCCGTACCGCAGGTGCCCCAGCATCACCTCGCCTACAAACCGCATATAACCTTTCATCAGCCCCGGATGCTGCAGTATCTCGGGGTACATCTTTTCCATTTCTGTCACTTCGGAATTAATATTCTGGAAGATCTGCGATATGGCCTGCGAGCCGCTGACGCGGAGACGGTGCATGAATTGGTGTCCCGGTTCGGTATTTAGTTTTACTGTAGCTATACCTGCACCATCCTGGCCGCGGTTGTGCTGCTTTTCCATCAGCAGGTATAGTTTGTTTAGCGCATAAAAAGCGGTGCCATATTTTCTGTGATAGTAGGAGAGTGGTTTGAGCAGCCTAATATATGCAAGGCCACATTCGTGCTTTATTGCGTCAGACATGAGGATGCAAAAGTAAGTTAATAGGTTGAAAAGTTGATAGGTAAAAAGTTAATAGGTTGAAAATTTGTAACCTGCCTGTCGGCAGGCAAGTTGGTAGTTTGTAACCTACCTGCCGTTAGGCAGGTTAGGAATTTGGATTGAATCCGAAAAGTTATTGTAAACCGAGATCTCTATTTTGAATTGTATTTTAAAAAGCAATAGAGAGAACAATCCCAATTCCCAATAACTAATCCCAAATTCCTATTTAGACAGGATCTGGTCGATCTGGTTTTTTTCGTTACCTTTTTTAAACTGTATATTAAAAGTAGTGCTAATAAATAGGGAGAAGCCTATTAATAAGATACAGGCTGCCGAGAACTTTTGCACATATATTATCCTTCTTAGTGTAAGCAGCCGTTTGATCCTATCGGCAAGAAAGACCTTTGAAAAATCTATTCCCAGAATAATAATAAGCGCTATACCGAATAATATGAGCCGGTAGAAACCTGTGGTATTTGCGGTGATCGTAACGGCGCCGAGCCATGTAATTAAAGCGCCGGGATTGAGGGTGTTGACCAGGAACCCACTCAGCCATATTTTCATATAGCGACCACCGGAAACCTCAAGAGGAGTAGCGGATGGCCGTTTAGGTTTTACTTTCCGGATAAGGCCGGTGAGACCTACCGCCATTAAAGCTATAGCGCCGCCAAAAGCAATGTGTTTTTCATAGGGTTTCAGGTTTTCGAGCCAGGAGGCGGCAACATTAGATAGCGTAACAAACATTATATCGCTGACCGATACGCCCAGTACGAAGGCCAACCCTGCTTTATAACTATAACTAAGACTGTATTTTATGACAGCAAATAGCGTGGGCCCGACAGAGATGGCCATAAACAGCCCTACCAATATCCCCTTTACAGCAGCATCTATAATATTAATATGCATAAGCCCTGATTCGTCCCGGGTACTTATACCACCAAGTCCCGGGAGTCAACTTTATATTATAAAAACAGTACCACTTTCCCCACAAGGCCGAAATGAATACTGTGGGCAAAGATACTAAAGAGGTATCAGTCCATTATTAAATTACAGGCTACTTAATCTTTATATTTCCGTTATCTATCTTTGCCGTTCCTTATCTTTGCAAACCTTTTTACCATTTAAAAATCTAAAAAAATAACAGACATGCACTTACCCGGCCAAACAAATTTTTACAAAGGAAAAGTACGCGACGTTTATACAATAAACGATAAGTACATGGTAATGATCGTGAGCGACCGTATATCGGCATTTGATGTGGTGCTGCCCCGCCCGATACCGTATAAAGGACAAGTACTGAACCAGATAGCAGCACAGTTCCTTGATGCAACAAAAGACATAGTTCCTAACTGGATGCTCAGCGTACCACTGCCCAATGCAACCATTGGTTATAAATGTGAAACTTACCCCGTGGAAATGGTGGTGAGAGGTAACCTTACCGGTCATGCATGGCGCACGTACAAAAGCGGCAAACGTGAGCTGTGCGGAATCACAATGCCAGACGGCATGAAGGAAAATGATTTCTTTGAAAAGCCGATATTAACGCCGACTACAAAGGCGCATGAAGGGCACGATGAAGATATATCGCGCGAAGAGATCATCAGCAGCGGACTTGTTTCGAAGGAAGAATATGAGCAACTGGAAAAGTATACACTTGCTTTGTTTGAGCGCGGCAGGGAAATGGCAAAAGATCGCGGCTTGATACTTGTGGATACCAAGTATGAATTTGGAAGGATAGGTAATACTATTTACCTGATCGATGAGATACATACACCGGATTCGTCGAGGTATTTTTACCTGGATGGATATGAAGATCGCCAGCGTAAAGGTGAACAACAGCGCCAGTTATCGAAAGAGTTTGTAAGAGAGTGGCTTATGGAAAATGGCTTCCAGGGCAAGGAAGGCCAGCAGGTACCGGAAATGACGGAAGAAGTGATAGGCTCTATTTCTGAGCGCTACATAGAACTGTACGAAGTGGTAACCGGGAAGACATTTGTAAAGCATGATGTGAACCACGGAGACGAAGAGAAGAAGCTGATAGAGGCGATAAAACAGTTAAACCCCTGAGCCCCTAAAGGGGAACCAGGAATTTAGCTACTGCTATTTCATGAGGCGAGGATATAAATTTAGCAAGATATTTTTCAATTTTTATGCCTAATACAACATCAACATCCCGGGTAGTACGCGCACCGCATGGTACACAATTAACCTGTAAAAACTGGGTTACAGAGGCTGCATACAGGATGATACAGAACAACCTGGACCCTGAAGTAGCTGAACGCCCTGAAGACCTTGTGGTATATGGCGGCAACGGCAAGGCTGCACGTAACTGGGAGAGCTTTGATAAGATACTGGAGTGCCTCAAAGATCTTAACGAGGATGAAACGCTGATGGTGCAGAGTGGCAAGCCTGTTGGTGTGCTGCGCTCGCATAAGAATGCGCCGCGTGTGTTGATCGCTAATTCAAACCTGGTAGGTAAATGGGCAACATGGGAACACTTCCGCGAACTGGAAGCTAAGGGGCTGATGATGTACGGGCAAATGACCGCGGGTAGCTGGATATACATTGGTTCACAAGGGATAGTTCAAGGAACTTATGAAACTTATCTATCGCTGGCCAATATGCATTATAAAGGCTCGCTGAAAGGCTCGCTGAATGTGACAGCCGGACTTGGTGGTATGGGTGGCGCTCAGCCGCTGGCCATAACAATGAACGAGGGTGTATGCCTTGCTGCCGAGATGGAAGAATGGCGTATAAAGAAAAGAATAGAAACACGCTACTTAGATAAGTGGACGGATAATATAGACGAAGGTATTAACTGGGCACTGGATGCAAAAGCAAAAGGTGAGCGTGTATCGATAGGGGTATGCTGTAATGTTGTGGACCTGCTGCAGCGCCTGATAGACCGGAATATCATACCTGATACACTTACAGACCAGACATCGGCGCATGATGAGTTGATCGGGTATTTCCCTGAAGGATTGAGTGTGGCAGAAGCTAACGCGTTGCGCAGCAGTAACCCGGAGGAATACGTAAAGCGTTCGCTGGATACAATGGCGCGACACGTGCGGCAGATGCTGACTTTAATGAGGAGTGGTGCCATCACTTTTGACTACGGCAACAACCTACGCGGACAAGCTCATGATAAGCGCGGTGTAAAAGATGCATTTGATTTCCCCGGTTTTGTACCCGCATATATTCGCCCATTGTTTTGTGAAGGTAAAGGACCATTCCGTTGGGTAGCATTGAGCGGAGACCCGGAAGATATTTATACTACGGATAAGGCCATGATGGAATTATTCCCGGACAATGTGGGGCTGCACCGCTGGCTGAAGATGGCGAAAGAACGTATAGCATTCCAGGGATTGCCGGCGCGTATATGCTGGTTGGGAATGGGTGAGCGCGAAAAAGCGGGCCTGATGTTCAACGAACTGGTGAGAACAGGAAAAGTAAAAGCACCGATAGTAATAGGAAGAGATCATCTTGACACAGGGTCTGTAGCATCGCCAAACCGGGAAACGGAAGCTATGAAAGATGGCAGTGATGCAGTAGCAGACTGGCCAATACTTAATGCGCTAATCAATACCGCTGGCGGTGCCAGTTGGGTGTCTTTCCATCATGGGGGCGGTGTGGGCATGGGGTACTCATTACATGCAGGCATGGTAATAGTGGCTGATGGTACGCAGGATGCTGAAGATCGCTTGCGCAGGGTGTTATTTAATGATCCTGCGATGGGTGTGATACGTCATGCAGATGCGGGATATGACATTGCTATTGAGACTGGTGAAAAATTCGGATTGAATATTTAACCGCAAAGACGCGGAGACGCAAAGAAATTTCAGGACAGTTTTATGTATAGAATAGGGCAGGGAATAGATTTTCATAAGTTGGTGGAGGGCAGAGAGTTCTGGTTGGGGGGTATTCTTATACCGCACACCAAGGGCGCGCTTGGCCATTCTGATGCCGATGTTTTGCTGCATGCTATCTGTGATGCCCTGCTTGGCGCGCTGAGCCTCGGTGATATTGGGCAGCACTTCCCTGATACGGATGCCGCTTACAAAGGGATTGACAGCAAGGTATTATTGCAAAGATGCTACCAGCTTGTGGGCGAAAAAGGGTACACACTCGTAAACATAGATAGCACCATATTACTACAGGCGCCGAAGATCAGGAAGTACGTGGATGAAATGAGAAAGACAATTGCGGACCTGCTGAATGTTACCGCCGATGATGTTTCTATAAAGGCAACCACTACAGAGCAGCTTAGTTTTATAGGAAGGGAAGAAGGCATTGTCGCGACAGCTAATGTGCTGCTGCGGAAAAATGATCCTCAATAGTTTTTCCCAAAGCCGATCAGGCATTTCCCTATCCTGGTTTGTAAACATCTTTTCGAATAAATAAGAAACCCGCTCAGACGAGCGGGTTTCTTATTTACTATTAGTTATCATTCATTGGTTACTGTTCAATAACCATATGGAATACTTTATTCTCGGTTTGTGAATGCAGGTTGAGCGAATACATGCCGTTTGGCAATGCATTGTTCAGCCTGATCTGTTCGTTTATTTTTCCATTCACTGCCAGTATTTTGGTCTTATAGATCACCTGGCCAACCATATCTGTTATTTCCACCGATACTTCTTCATCCTGCGCAGGGCCCAGTGTGCCTCTTAACATGAACGAACCATTGTTCGGGTTTGGCAGCAACCTGATGTCACTGTTGCCGGATGTGATCTGTTTCACATTCAGGATACCGTCTGTAATGATCACAGCGGAGTTAAATGTATAAAGGCCACATTCGCCCGAGCCATGAACGATGCAGGTAACAGAATCTCCATTAGATAACGTATCTGAAATGAAGACGTTGGTTGTTGCGCCCGCTATTATGGTTGTGTTCACCAGCCACTGGTAAGATGGCGATGCGCCGGCGTTCACAACTGTAGCTGTGATCGTATCGCTCTGGCCTTTAAGAATTACTGCGCCCGGGGAAGCGGTGAGTGTAATGATAGGTATCAAAGAGCTATCTACAGTGAGGCGTATGTAATCGCTGATAACGGTATCGGCAGTGATACATGCATAGTTGCTGGCCATTTTACAATAGATCACATCACTGTTGTCGGGGATGTAAGGAGTAAACATATAACTGCTGCCTGTGCCAACAACAAGGCCATTCTTTATCCAGGTAAAGGCGGGGGCTGCACCGCCGAATGTATCAACTGCGCTGAAAACGGCCAGTGTGCCTGCACAAAGAGTATCGCCGGGAAGGATAGAAATGCTCACACCCGGTATTTTGTTTTCATTCACGGTCATCACAACAGTATCCATTGCTGTATCAGGCGCTGCGCATACCGCATTGCTGGTAAGCTTCACAGTAACCACATCGCCATTTGATGGTATATAACTATAATGGCTGCTGTCTGCACCAGGGCTCACACCATTTACCTGCCATTCGTAAACAGGAGCAGTGCCACCGTTTGTTGCCGTTGCAGAGAAGGTATAGTATGTGCCCGCACAAACAGTATCGCCGGAAATAGTGGAAATACTGATCGATGGAACAACAAGTGCAGTAATAGATATCACAGCGCTGTCGAGCATGCCGCTGGAGCAGGAAGTAATATTGTTGGTAGCCAGTACAGTATAGCTGCCAATAGTCAGCGCCCCGAAATCGAGGGCTGCGCCGGTACCGGCTGAGTCAATACCGGTTGAGAATGCACCCTGGTATACGAGATAGCTGATGCCTGTATCTGACCCGCTTAACGTAACATGAACGCCGGGACTACCTAAGCAATAACTGCCGCTGCCACCTACATGGTACTGTATCGGTAATGCATTAACTGTAAACGTAGCTGAAGCAGAGCAGCCGGATGCAACCGCATAAGTAACCGTATCTACACCAGAGTTGATGCCGGTAATTAAACCCGATGAAGAGCCAACAGAGATACCGGTATTATTCGTGCTCCAAGTACCACCGCCTGAACCATCAGTAAGTGTTACCGATGAGCCCGCACAGACAAACATAGTGCCGGAGATCTCGGAAGGAGAAGCATTGATGGTAACTGATGCTGTTGTGAAGCAGCCGAGGCCGAGTGTGTAGGTAACTGATGTGGTACCTGCTGATATACCGGACACCACTCCTGAGACAGGATCAACTGTAGCATCAGCATTATCGTTGGTCCATGCACCACCTGTCAGTGCATCACTTAAAGCGGTGGTGTACCCGGTACATACGAAGCGGTTACCCAGTATTGGGGAAACAACATCAACAACGGTAAGTCTTGTTGAATCGAGGCAGCCCGTAGGCAATGTATAGGTAATAGTTGATGTACCCGCCACAAATGTTGTTACCATACCTGTTTCTGGGTCTATGGTGCCCACAGAGAGATTGCTGCTGCTCCATGTACCACCTATTGTTGAATCACTTAAGCTGGTTGAAGAAGCAATACAGATATTGAAAATGCCGGATATAACAGCAGGTAACGGATTGACCGTTATTAGTGTAGTAGCAATACAACCTGCAGGTGTGGTATAGGTAATGTTTGCAACACCTGCGGATACGCCCATTACAGTACCCGAGCCGGAGCCAACGCTTGCTATGGCTGTGCTACCACTGGTCCAGTGCCCACCGGCGGTGCCATCTGTAAGTGTGGTTGTAAGACCTGCACAAACCTGGAACGTGCCGGAGATGTCGGCAGGCAGTGAGTTCACTGAAACAAGGATCGTTGTTTTACAAGTTGAGCCGATCGAATAAGTGATCGTTGCAGAGCCTGCAGCCAAACCATCAACAGCGCCACTCAACGGATCAACAGTAGCAATACTTGTAGCACTGCTGCTCCATGTACCACTGGTAATGGCATCACTGAGCGTAGAGATCACTCCTATGCAATCGATGGTGTTGCCGGTGATGAGTGGTAATGAAGAAATAACCGTCACTGTATCAGTTGCAGAACAGCCGGTAGATAATGAGTAAGTAATAACTGTAGTTCCCGGCGATAACCCTGCAAAAAGACCTGATGCAGGATCAATTGTACCCGTTGCGAGGTTGCCACTGGTCCATGTACCGCCGGTAACTGCGTCGCTCAGGGTGGTGGTACCTGTTGCACAAACATTATTGAGACCGGTAACAGGCGCCAGCGGGTTAACTGTAACAACCGCTGTTGCAGAGCAGCCTGTACTCAATGAGTAGGTAATGTTTGCTGTACCTGCAGATACACCCGTTACTATACCTGATGATGAACCAATCGTTGCATCAGCATTGTCGCTGGTCCATGTACCACCCGTAGTGGCATCGCTGAGCGATGTAGTTAATCCTGCACATACACTTGGCGTGCCAAGAACCGAAGATATTGGGTTGACAGTTACCACAGTGGTAGCAGTGCATCCTGTCGATAATGTATATATTATGTTTGCCGTGCCTGCAAAGACACCGGAAACAGTACCGTCGGAGCCGATGCCCGCAACAGATGTGTTATCACTAAACCAGGTGCCGCCCGTAGCTGCATCTGTAAGAGATGTGGCGCTACCTACGCAAACACTTGTAATGCCGGAAATATTAGCCAGCGGGTTTACTGTTACAACAACAGTAGCAGAACAACCAGTGCTCAGCATGTAAGTGATATTTGCGGTACCTGCACTAACACCTGTTACCATACCGGATGATGAGCCAACAATTGCATCAGCATTATCACTTGTCCATGTACCTGTACCGGTAGCATCGCTGAGTGATGTAGTTAAGCCGGCACAAACATGGGCGGTGCCAAGGATATTGGTTATCGGGTTGACAGTTATTACGACGCTTGCAGAACATCCGTCGGGCAGAAGGTCGGTAATAGTTGCAGTGCCTGCACTAACACCCGTTACAAAACCTGTGGATGAGCCAACGGTAACATTTCCATTGCTGCTGGTCCATGTGCCACCTGGTACCAGGTCCGAAAGGCTTATATTGCTGCCTGCACACACTGCATTAGCACCGGATATAGGTGCCAGTGCATTGACTGTTACTACTGTTGTAGCCGCGCATCCTGTTGATAATGTATAAGTAACTGCAGCTGTGCCTGCTGATAAGCCTGTTATCACGCCTGATGAACCAACATTTGCGAAAGCATTCGTGCCGGACCATGTGCCACCTATAGTGGCATTGCTGAGCGAAGTGGTTAAACCGGAGCAAACGCTTGCTGTACCGAGGATGTTAGACAATGGATTTACAGTGATCGTTGTCGTTGTATTACATCCGCTGCCCAGGGTATATGTTATGTTTGCCGTTCCTGCCGACATACCAGTAACCATACCATTTGAAGAACCGATGATCGCAACACCTGTACTGCCACTGGTCCATGAGCCACCGGTAGTAAGATCGGATAAGCTTGTTATAAGCCCAACACAAACAGGTGGCGTACCGGTGATGCCGGGTAATGCGTCGATAACGGTTACTGTAGTTGTAACCGTGCATCCTGTTGGCGTGAGGTAGCTGATAATGGCAGTACCTGTGGTAATGCCGGAAACAGTACCCGCAGATGCGTTAACAGATACGTTGATGTTCAGGCTGCTCCAAGTACCGCCAGATTCAACATCGCTCAGGGTGACAGAAGCCCCTGTGCAAATATTCGTATTGCCATTTATCGGCTGCCCGTTCACCGTTACGGTAGTGGAAATAAAGCAACCCGCATTGAGCGAGTAACTGATGGTCGCAGTACCTGGTGTAACACCTGTAACGATACCGGAAGAAAAGCCTATAGTTGCATTAGCGCTTGTGCTGCTCCATGTGCCGCCTGTTGATGCGTCGCTTAAAGTAATATTAAAGCCGGGACATACATTGAAGCTTGCACCGGTGATGGATGGTACTGCGTTGACAACATTTACCGTTGTTGTTGAATAACATGCAGAAGGCGCTCTATAAGTAATAACGGCAGAGCCGAGGGCCAGGCCATTAACTACACCGCTCGAAGAGCCAATGGTTCCATTGGTAGTGTTGTTGCTGCTCCATGTACCGCCTGCGGTTGTGTCGCTTAGGGTGATCGATAAGCCAAGACATACGCTGTTTGAAGGGCCGGTGATCGGTCCTACAGCATTGAGTACATTAAGCGTGGTGGTAACTGAGCAGCCCGCTGGTGTAGTGTAAGTAATGGTTACAAGCCCACCTGCAACACCGGTTACGACACCGGTTGTTCCGTTTATGGTAGCTATTGATGTATTGCTGCTGCTCCATGAGCCGCCGGTAGTCGTACTGCTAAGTGTTGTAGCAGCCCCTGCACAAACACTGGACGAACCGGTTATAGCGTTAGGGAATGCAGTGACATTGAAATTAATGGTCTGTGAGCAACCATCCGATAGTGTATAAGAAATTGTTGCGGAGCCAAGGCCAAGGCCGGAAACCACACCTGAGCCGCCGCCAACGGATGCCACCAAAGTGTTATTGCTGCTCCATGTACCGCCGGTAGTGGTATCGCTTAGTGTACTGATGGTGCCATAACATGTGCCTTGTGCGCCTAAGATTGGTGTAGGTGATTGCAGAACAGTAATTGTTGTGTCTGCAGTACAACCGGTTGGCAGGGTAAATGTGATAGTTGCGGTTCCTGCTCCAACACCTGTAACCAATCCTGAAGATAGATTGATGCTTGCAACTGTCGCATCCGTGGAAGACCATGTACCGCTGCCTGAAGGATCAGATAAGGAGGTAGTCAAGCCTGCGCACACCGTATTGATACCGGATATTGAAGCCGGCAACGGATTAACTGTTATGGTTTTGCTTACAGAGCAACCAGTAGCTGTGAGCTGGTAAGTGATATTAGCGGTACCAACACCTACACCAAATGTTTCTCCGGAAAATTCGAAAACAACCGCCGTGTTGCTACTGCTCCAGGTGCCTAACGGTGTAGGGTCACTTTCAAGCACTGCCGAAAGGAAGCAAACACTTGATGGCCCTGATATTGGTGATGGCGTCGGGTTAACCGTAACATTTGTTGATATTGCACAACCACCTACCGTTGTATAAGTGACAGAAAAAGTACCCGATGAAGTAGCGGTAACTGTTGCCGTGGTTATGGTCGGTGTAATAGTAAGCGATGATGACGTGAATGTTCCACCTGTTGTGAGGTCACTCAATACCGTACTTCCATTCTGGCACATGGTTAGGGTACCTTGTATCGCACCGGGCAGTCCGTTTACT
>CAIJNJ010000024.1 GCA_903821975.1 uncultured Bacteroidota bacterium | reverse complement strand
GTAATAGATGTGCTGGGATCGTTGCCTGTAATTATCTCTATTAAAAAGAAGGTAGGTGATATAAATGCTTTCATGGCTACCATTGTCTCCGGCGGTCTGATGCTGCTGTTCTTTTTTATAGGCGAGCAAATGCTGGAGTTTATGGGGCTGGATATCAAGTCCTTCGCCATCGCGGGTTCTATAGTGATATTCATACTGGGGCTGGAGATGATATTGGGCCTGGAGTTCTTTAAACCTGATGCTGAAGCCGCAAGGTCAAGTACACTGGTGCCTGTGGCATTCCCACTGATAGCCGGCTCGGGTACTTTGACAACCGTTATGTCGCTAAAGGCGGCGTATGAATACTACAACATACTCATAGCAATACTGATAAACCTGGTGATCATCTACATCACCTTGCGCTCGGTAAACTTCTTAGAGCGTATACTGGGGCCTGCGGGCATAGCCGTGGTGCGTAAATTCTTTGGGGTGATACTGCTGGCTATAGCCGTGAAGATCTTCCGGAATAACATAGGGGTAATGAAGTAGTAAAATGAGAATAATTACATAGAAGTACATTTATTTTAAATATATTTCTTACTTTTAGGAATATATCAATTTATGATATTAGCTATGTAATTCAATTTTCATCTTCATTAATTATCCATCCTATGCAAACTCCTTCATTTCTATCCGGTCTTTTAAAGACAACATTGGTATTGGTGATCTTATTAAATATCACTATCAGTACTGCCAACGCTCAGTGGCAATGGGCTAATAGCGTTAGTGGCCCCAGCCAGTTTACCCTATCCGGCGACAATGTGATAGCAAATGCAGTAACTACTGATGCCGCAGGAAATATATACGTAACGGGCGCTTATTCGAGCCTATCGGTAACATTAGGTAATGATACGCTTACTAATATAGCTTACAGCGACATTTTAATTGTAAAATATAATACTTCAGGGCAGGTAATGTGGGCAAGAAGCGCAGGTGGCAACTGGAACGATTTTGCGACTTCTATTAAAACAGATGCAGACGGGAATGTGTATATAACGGGTTACTTTAACAGCCCCACAATTACTTTTGACACGATAACCCTCACAAACGTATCCGTCAATAATATCTTCATTGCAAAATATACTTCAGCTGGTAATGTGATATGGGCAAAAACAGCCGCAGGACCAACTGCTACAGATTGTGAAGCGACTTCGCTTGCGATAGATGCAGATGGCAATACCTATATAACAGGCTACTACAACAATGCAACTCTTACGTTTGACCCTGTAACAATCACAAATTCGGGGTCGGATGATATTTTTGTAGTGAAATACGACCCGTCAGGGAATGTGCTTTGGGCAAAAAGCACAGGAAACTCCGGAACAGAACAAGGCTTTTCGATTACTACCGATCCGTCCGGCAATGTTTATGTAGCCGGCTTTTCAAACGATGATACACTTACGTTAAATGGCGTTACACTAAAAGGCAAAGTACTTGTCGTAAAATACGATAAGTATGGTAGCGTGGTGTGGGGGCAGGCGCTGGCAAGCAGCAGCACATGTGATCTGCTCAAAGCAACGGCTATACTGGCAGATGCGGCAGGAAATGTATATGTGGCAGGAGACTTTGGTGAGCAGACCGGCTATTTCGGCAATAGCGCAGGCAATTTTGGTTTTGTATATGTCAATGATATTGGCGCAGATTCACTTCCCCAAATGGATATATTCATAGCTAAGTTTGATACTTCCGGCTACATAAATTGGGCGAAGATAGCAGGTGGGCCTAGCGAAAACCATGCGAATGCACTTGCGCTCGATGGCAAAGGTAATTTGTATGTAAGCGGGACATCGGACCAGGGAAGTGTAATGAAATTTGACGGTTTAACCATAACAACGGACGATGGATATCCCCACGCATACGTTGCTAAATATGATACAGCAGGCAATGTAATGGGTGCAGAATTTGAAACCGGTTATTCCAACAACTACCCCGCCTCTATAACTACAGATGCAGATGGCGGGCTGTACATGGCCGGATATTATACGGCAAGCATGACTATCGGTAACTTTATACTGAATGATACCTATAGTAACGGAAGTATGTTTATTGCAAAAAATAGCGGTAGCGCTTTAAGTACACACAATGTTACACAGGCATCGCAAAATATAAGCCTTTACCCCAACCCTAATAACGGCAAAATGACGGTGATGTTTAATAATGGTAGTTATCGCAGCTTACAGGTATATGACTGCCTCGGCAAAATAATATATACAACTTCGCTTACCGGCAATGAAAGATCAGCTATAATAAATCTGCGAAACTTACCTTCCGGGACATACTTCGCAGAGGCGACAGGTAACGGCGAAAGCGCACATTTACCTTTTGTTGTGGCACATTAAGAACAAAAGAAAACCGAGTTTAGAAATTGATCGTAGCCTCGAATAATTGATTGCTGGTAAACGGCAACGAAATCCCTAAACTGTAAAGAACACTATTGCTGTATTCAGTCTGCAGGTTAGAATTTGAATAAGCAAGGTAGTAGCCCAGGTCGTAATACTGTCCGTTGTTAGGGATGGTAACATCCTCATAAGCCATGCCATGGAGAAAGCCATTGTTGACCGTATAATTAATGATATTGTAATTGCTGTTATTGGCCAGTCTTAAAAAGAAATAGGTAGCACCTACATTCAAGGTATCTTTCAGTGTATCCTTTGCCGGGAAGGTAGCGTTCAACTGCCAGTTAATTACCGACCCTATGCTACCACCTGCACCACTGACACCCAATGGCGCTGATGCGGACGTCGACGCATTACCAGAAGCTACTGAGCCAAATGCGCCGGTAAATACGGCAACTCCGCCGGGAGGAATAATAGCGCTCTCACCATTGATGAAAATATTAACGGGAGTAAATGTACTGTTGCGGTAAGAGATAGCACCCGAAGCCACCTTATCGCAAAAAGTGCCTGAAAAACCTGAGGGGCAAGTACAGGAGCCGCCATTGCAAGTACCTCCGTTCTGACAAACAATACCTGCACAGTTCGACTTATTACACGAAGTATAAATGGCGGCACTGAGGATGCCGATGGCAACCAATAAGACCATTAAGAAACTCTTGATCGCGTTCATACAGTAATTTTTTACTATTAATTTATGGACAAATATAATTTGTTCTACGATGAAAAAGAAACAAATACAATAAATAATAACTTATTTAACCTTGGGGCTAATAGTTGTAGTATCTTTTTTGGTGAAAAAATGCCCTGTTTTCTCTTTTGGGGTATTGGGGTCTGGTGTAAAATATGATTGATGAATCCCATCCATTTCATTGCGACTGTCATTCATTATCTTGCTTAGTTTAACTTTCAGTGAGGGATCTTCATTGGTCTTGTCTATTACTATTTTGTTATCTGCAATTTTAATGACATAAAAAGAACTGCTCCCTGCTGTGGTATCGAGGGATAAGTTCTTTGACCTGAAGGCCCCTTCACCGGAAACAACGTCTATGCGATATGTGCCTGCTTCAAGTGGCTTACTGCAATACAAGCCGTCCGTATCTGCAGGGATCTCTTGAATAATATGGTGATCCCTGATCACGCAGATCCGCACTGCATGTATTGGTTTATTATTTTCATCAACGATCTTTCCCGCTAAAATGCTATTTTGCGCATAGGAAATATTGCAAAAAAGAACCGCTATAATAAATGATACACACAGAAAGATCATTTTCATAAACGAAATTTATACTATAAAGGTAACAAAACAATATTTATGCTCAATGACATTCTCAACGCTGCCAACCTGTATGCCACAGGCCTGAAAAATGTACAAGACAGGCGGGACCAATGGCTGAAGAAACATACTGAACTAAAAGACCACCTGAAGGAACTAGCAGATTACCTGACCGCAAATGCTACCTACAAGCAGGGATTTTATGTAGATGTGCTGCATGCATTTGACGAGCATATGAACGGCACGAGCGCATCGCTGCCATCTGTGACGCTGCGCTCAGGGCCGATGCCCATGCTGGTACTGTTCAAAAACAACATGGGTGAAAAAAAGGATTATATAGAAGAAGGCTTCCACATCACCTTCAGCCCTATAATAACCGGGCAACTGATCGTATTGCTATTGCCACACCAGAATGAACTGAACAAAACGGAACCGCAATACATTACGCTGAGCATATTGGATGAACCTGAAAAACTGACGATGGATATGGTAGACCAGATCATCAGCAAGGGCATAGAAGTTGCCTATTATAGCAGCTTTACCGGCATGAGCGAACAAACAGAAGAAAACCAGCAACCGGAAACACCATCACAGCAACGCGCACCCATAGGCTTTAAACTACATGAGACTACCGAGAAAGTTAAATAGAGTATTACCACTACTGCTGCTACTAGCCGCATGTAACAATGAGCAAAAACCTGCGCAGAGCACCGCAACGGCCACTGATAATACCTTGAGCGTACCAACAACTATCTCTTACGATATTGTAAATGAATACCCACATGATGCAAGGGCATTTACAGAAGGACTGGAATACAAGGACGGTTATCTCTATGAAAGTACGGGGCAGTACGGATCTTCGGATATACGCAAGGTGGAACTGAAAACGGGAAAAGTGCTGCTATCTAAGAGCATGGGGCCGAAATACTTTGGTGAAGGGCTTACGATACTTAATGGTAAAATATACCAGCTTACCTATCGTGAAGGAAAGGGATTTGTATATGACCTTACAACGCTGAAAGAGGAAAGAACGTTTTCTTTCACTGCACAGGAAGGCTGGGGAATGACCAACAACGGCGTATATCTAATCTATGACGATGGTACCAATATATTTCGTTACATAGACCCGGGTACGTTTAAAGAAGTAAAACAACTGGCAGTAACCGACGAACATGGCCCGGTTAATGAGCTCAATGAGCCGGAAATGATACATGGCTATATCTATGCAAACCAGTGGCAAACAGATTATCTGCTGAAGATAGACACGTCAACAGGGCATGTGGTAGCACGGGCTGACCTTAGCAACCTGAGGCAGCGGGCAGGCATACCACCACCATCCGGGAGAAGAAACGGGCCGGATGTACTGAATGGTATAGCTTATGATGCCGCCACCAACAGAATATTCATTACCGGGAAGAACTGGCCGAAATTATTTGAGATAAAGCTGGACAACTAAAGGCAAAAGTTAAAAGGCAAAACCCAAAAGTGTGATATCGGTAGTTAAGACGATTGCTAAGGCAAAGGGTAAAGCCTGCCGGTAGGCAGGGGTAAAAGCCAAAAGTGTAATGTCCGGGCTAAATATAAATTTAGAGGCGATTAATTTGGTTTGGGCATTATTATTGTATAGTTCAATAGTCAGTACATTTGAGCAATAATTTTTAAGCAGCATGCAATTATCCTTACAGGGAGTAGTACCAATACCATTACGCGAAAAAGTAAGTGTGGGCAAGAGCGGGATGTGGAATACTTCAGTTTCATTTAATAAAGGCGAGTATGTATTTGTGCAGGCGCCATCCGGCACGGGTAAGACCACGCTGATACACATACTCTATGGCTTAAGAAAGGACCATACAGGTGATGTGAAGTGGAATAACACGTCACTGAATGCTACGGATAATGAAGCGCTTGCCGCGCTGCGCACCAATAACATCAGTGTTATATTCCAGGACATGCGACTTTTCCCTGAGCTTACTGCGTGGGAAAACATAGATATCAAGCGCAGGCTTACAAATACAGTAACAGAAGAAGAAGCTAAGGAGTGGCTTAACCGGCTTGGGCTAAAGGACAAGAAGGAATCAGCCGGCAGTACCCTCTCCTACGGAGAGCAGCAGCGTGTAGCCATAGTGCGGGCGCTGGTGCAGCCCTTTGAATGGCTGCTTATGGATGAACCTTTCAGCCACCTGGATCATGCCAATACACAAAAAGCCATATCCCTGATACTGGAAGTGGTACAGAAAAGTAATGCAGGCATGATACTGGCCGACCTGGATGAGAACACCTATTTCCCCTATACAAAAACGATAGTGCTGTGAGCGATAAGACGCAAATGAATATGCTGAAAAGGTTGCTGATGCGCACGCAACACAAGTCACGGCTGGTGGCGGCGCTACTGGCCTTGTGTATTGGTACTACCCTGCTATTACTCAGTGTAATGATATGGTGGAATTTTCGCGAATTGCTATATGGCAAGAATCAGAATGATACACTTGGCAGCACGTTCCTCATCATAGGCAAGAGAGTAACAGAGCAAAATATGGGGGTGGCAAATGCAACAGTTTTTCAACCGGCAGATATTGACTCCCTAAAGCAGGCGCCACAGGTGCAGGATGTAGGTGTGATCTCTTCCAATCATTTCCCGGTGTATGCGATGATGGGTGGTAAACTGCCGTTAGCAACAGATCTGCCGCTGGAAAGTGTACCGGATAATTTCTTAGACAAGATGCCTGAGGAATGGAAATGGGAACCGGGATCAAGAAGCCTGCCTATCATTGTTTCGTCGCAGTTCCTGGATATTTACAATTATGTTTTTGCACCAAGCCAGGGGTTGCCGCAGTTGTCTGAAACATCTGTAAAGTCCATAGCCTTAAATCTTAAAGTGGGAGAAGGTGACCACTCAGAGGTGTTCCTGGCGCATGTGGTGGGCTTTTCGGACCGTATAGGATCCGTGCTGGCACCGCAATCATTCATAGACTACGGCAATAAAACGTATGGTAAACCGGGTGCTACAACTGCGCCATCGCAACTGATATTAAAAGCCAAAGACCCGTCTGACACAAAATTCGCAGACTATCTACAGCGAAGAGATTATGCAACCAACTCGCAAAACCTGCGCTGGAGTAAGATACGTGCGATAGTGGAAGTAGTGACCAGTGCAACAGGAATACTTGCATTGCTGCTGATGGGCATAGGCACGCTTGTTTTCATATTGTTCATAGAGCTAACTATTGCACATGCGCAACACTCACTTACATTATTATTGCAGATAGGTTACAGCCCCCACTATCTTAGCAAATTTATGATAAGCCGGTTCTTGCCCATGGTATTCGGGACGGTGATCGTGTCGATGATCATTACGATAATTGCACAGGCTACTGCAGCAACAGTTGTAAAATCGCAGGGGCTTGTATTACCTATAATGCCGGGATGGCCAGTATGGGCGGCGCTGGCAGTGAGCACAGCAGTACTTGCAACGTTAGTAACGAGATCAATAAGCGGGGCTATAAAGCGATAAAGAGTTATACCATATCGAGGTAAAACCTCTTACCATACTTGGTAATGTAAAGTATGTTTATGATGAATGAGAAGACCACCACAAGCTGAAGCACCATAGACACATCGAAGTCGAAAAAGAATTTACGGATGCAACCCAAGTTGGTGAGGCTCTCATAGCCTTCGTAATATATTCTGTGGCTCATGATGAACGTGAGGCTTATAGCATAGTACACAACGGTAAAGAGCATATTGAAGGCCTGGTAAATTGTGTTGTTTCTGTCGCCCGGCCAAAAGAACTGGCGTATAGAGATCAGTGATACAACCACTAAAACATAATTGATCAGAGACAGCACCTGGTGTTTTACGTCAATATCCGAATCTCTTCCAATTGCTCCAAAGCAGAACAAAGGCAAGATAATGAGTGAAGATAGAAGTGTGATTTTTTTCATAGGATTAATTTTAATAATGGCAAAATTAATCAACTATGGCATACCTAGGTAATGTTAGCAAATCGATAACATCACAAAAAGTGTTATTTTAACGAATTTTCCCACTTACAGACGATCGATGTAGCTACACTATTTCCAATTACGTTCATAGATGCCCTACCCATATCCAAAAGAGGGTCAATACCCAGTAATAAAGCAAGGCCGGCTTCGGGTATCTTAAAAGTAGCCAAAGTACCTGCGACTACTACCAATGAAGCCCGAGGAACACCCGCAATACCTTTGCTGGTAAGCATGAGCACTAGTAACATACTCAATTGCGTACCTGTGTCGAGATACATGCCGTATGACTGTGCAATAAACAGGGAAGCAAATGTCATGTACATCATAGAGCCGGCAAGGTTAAATGAATATCCTAATGGCAAAACGAAACTGACCACTTTCTCATCACACCCAAAACGCTCCAGTTCTATCATTAATTTAGGAAAAGCAGCCTCGCTACTGTTAGTAGAAAAAGCAATCAAAGCCGGCTCTTTGATGTGCTGCAGCAAACTGAATACCCTGTTTTTAATAACCAGGAATGCAGCAAAGAGCAGTATCCCCAACAATATGAGCAGACCGAGGTAGAACTCTCCGATAAACTTTGAGTAAGTGCTTAATATACCAAGACCCTGCTTTGCTATTACCGCAGTCATAGCACCAAAAACGGCAACAGGTGCGAAGTTCATGATGTAGCCTGTCATCTTTAAAATGACATGTGCAACAGCATCGAGCGCGCGGATAACGATTTCCCCTTTTTCACCCAACGCCGCGGTAGCTACACCAAAAAACAGCGAGAATACAACAACCTGCAAAATCTCGTTCTTGGACATGGCATCGAAGATGCTCGTCGGGAAAATGTGACCAATAAAATCCTTTATGCTAAGTGCCGCAGCCGTTGTACTATTTGCAGCTGCATCAGGAATGGGTAAGTGCATGGCCGCGCCCGGCTGAAAGAAATTGACCAGTACCATACCGAGGAACAGGCTCACAAATGAACCGCCGATAAACCAAAGAAGTGTCTTACCACCTATCCGGCCCACAGCCTTAATATTTCCCTGCTTGGCAACACCCACTACCAGCGTAGTAAATACAAGCGGCGCAACGATCATCTTTATCAACCGCAGAAAAATATCAGCTAGCAGGGAAAATGGCTCAAGGATCTTTGCTTGCGCTTCAGGTGTTTTGGTAGCAAAGTTTTGGTTAAGCAAAAAACCCAAGCCCACTCCCGCCAGCATAGCAAGGATAATGTATAAAGTAAGCCGGTTGTTTTTGTTAGCGGAAGGTGCCATTGTATTTGCAAAATACTATTAATAATCCAACTTCTCTTTTACTGAGACATTCCCCTGCAAACCGCCTGTATGGATGCAAAGTATCCGATCATCCGGCTTAAAGGCACAATTTGTGATCATTTGCTGTAACCCATACATCATCTTGGAAGTATAGACGATATCGAGCGGTGCATTATTTACCCGGTAAAAATCATTCATGAAACGAAGCAATTCATCATTCCATTTTCCGAAGCCACCAAAATGCCATTCATCAAACAGATCCCAGTTCCTGTTTTTTTCAGGCTGCACATGCTCTGCAATATATCCTTTCAGGTAAGCGCCTTGTTTCATGGGTACAAAGCCTAAGATCTGCTGATGGTCACTGATCTTATTTCTCAGACCTATCAATGTTGTGCCTGTGCCTACAGAAACAGCTATGTGCGTATAAGCATTGCTGATGAACCTGTTTATAAGGCCAGCCCCTGCCCTGCCCCATTCATTGGCACCACCTTCGGGAATAATAAATAACTCATCGAAATGAGCCGCCATTTTCTTTGCCCACTCAGGTTCATGCTTATTGTTGTAATCTTCCTGCGAAACAAAAATAAGCCCCATACCCGCTTCCCTGCATTGCATAAGAGTGGGTGTAAGTGTTTCATATTTTCCACGCACAATACCTACTGCTTTTACTTTGAACATTTGGGCAGCATATGCAGTAGCTACAAGATGATTAGAATACCCACCACCAAAAGTGACGATCGTTTTATACCCCCCTTCAAGCGCATGCTTCATATTGAGCCGCAGCTTGTACCACTTATTACCTGATATTATGGGGTGCAACAGATCGAGCCGCAGCATATCTACCGCAGCTACCTTTTGCCGGTACCAATCTTTATCCACGGGCTGTATTTTGGCGAGGCGCTCGTCAATTGTATCCATATTCGCGCAGGTAATTGTCATTATCGCGCCACTTGGGGCGCACCTTTACAAATAATTCGAGATGTACCTTTTTCTGGAGGAATTCTTCGATCACCTTTCGTGAATTGATGCCGAGCTGTTTTATCATGCTGCCTCCCTTACCCAGGAGGATCATTTTTTGTGTTTCGCGGCTAACAATTATGTCCGCCTTTATTACATCGAGTGTTGTTTTTTCTTCGAATGCTTGTATCAACACAGCGGTATGGTATGGTATCTCCTCGTCGTAAAGAGCAAATATCTGTTCCCTGATCATCTCGCTGACAAAAAACCTTTCGGATCTGTCTGATATGCTGTCATCCGGATAAAATGCAAACCCCAGAGGCAATGCCTTTAATATCAGCGGCATTATCTTGTCCGTATTTACTTTCTTTTGTGCAGAAATAGCAAGTACCTGCCAACCGGGATAATGTTCTTTGTATTTATTAACCTCAGCTTCAATAGTACTCTTATCCTTTACCATATCTGTTTTATTCAGCAACAGAATAACCGGCACTTTGAGTTTCAGTGAGTTACTTATTTTTTCAAACTCATCTATAGGCTGTGTAATATCATGCATCAGAATAGCTACATCAGCATCTTCGAGCGCGCTCTTTACCTGCATCATCATCTTTTGGTGCAGTTTATATTTAGGTTCTATTATACCCGGTGTATCTGAAAAAACAACCTGGCAACCCGGTTCAGTAAGGATGCCGAGTATGCGGTGCCGCGTGGTTTGTACTTTGGGAGATGTAATAACGAGGCGCTCTCCCAGTAATAGGTTAAGTAATGTAGACTTACCCGCATTGGGTGCGCCAAATATATTCACAAAACCGGCTTTGAAATTTTCAGGCATTATGTAAAAATAAGCTGTTCGAGTCCGGAAAAGAAAATTCTTATTATTTCATTATTGGTTTAAGTGTTTCTGAGTCAATTATTTTACTAAATTTTTCAGCACCGATATAATTCAGATGGTCATTATCTCTATAATCACTGATATTAAATCTGCTATCAGTGAAATAATTAAAATATTTAGTTTTGTACAATTTGCAAAGTTGATTTATCAAACTATCTTTTTCAGCGATAACATCAGGCCGAGCATATTCAGAGTAAGTATTATATACCGGTGGCGTAATGAATATAACTTTAACATTCAACTTCTGAGCCACATCTAAAAGGTTTCTTATGTCATTAAAATTATCTGGAACGAATTTTTGATCCATTATATCATGGTGGGAATCAATCCTATACTTCCCTGAGGTATCTGATATTTCTCTATATCCGGGAGTCATATCTTTCATTTGGTATCCATTATATTGCAACGTAGGTGCCAAATCAGTATTAAATTTATCAATAACAATGTCTCTTACCGTAGCTATTTTATATTGAAAAAATTTAAAATGTTTTTGGATTCGAAAGTAGGATATTTTAGGATCATCAATGTTCCAATATGTATAATAATAATCTTCTCGCCAAGCTTCAGAAGACTTTGACAATTGGTATCTAAATGAAAAATAACCAATTGACATAATAATTACTTTTAACTTCGGCATTTTATCTATATAATTCAATGTCAATCTGGTATCATAATATAGACTTTGACTTACGTTTGATAAATTAAAACCATAAAATGAAAAAAAATTAGGGTTTACGCCAATTGTCATCCACATAATCAAATAATTATCTCAAAAAATAACCTAAGCTAAATGTTTGAAAATATCAAGTCAAGCACATAAAAAACCATACTAGCGGATTTCTATTGATACAGCGATCTTTTACTTTCACTATGTAACTTTTCAAACTCTTCGCAATAGACTACTATTTTTTCACTAACAGGCATTTTACCCTCAGTTACATATATGGTTATTTCATCCAAATAGTCCATTAAATCATATTTCTTAACGGCATAAACATTTACCTTAGGCTTTTTCCCGGCCACATATAAAGTAAATGGTCTGACATTTTTCACTAATGCACTTCCCATTGCGATCATTGAGAAATGGCCAATAACAGAAAACTGATGCACTGATGAACCCATCCCAATATTTGCGCCTTTTAATACATTGACGATACCGCCAAATACACACATTGGGGTTACTACAACATTGTCGTGTAGTATTGCATCATGCGGGATATGTACACTTTGCATTAGAAAAACATTGCTTCCAATTTTAGTAATATCTCTATAACATGGTTTTTGTATTGCTGTAAACTCCCTAATAATGTTGTTGTCTCCAATTTCAATACGGCATTCAGAACTATCATATCTAGGATTCCTTGTATCTTGACCAGGAGAACCAATAACAACATTCGGACCAATGATATTATTATTTCCAGGTAAACAATATGATTGCTTCAAATGTAATACAATATTTTTTAAAAAAAAAATAGGTGGATAGTAGCTTGAAAATAATTAAAACAGCATATTCCACTGTTCGGCAAAGTTTCGGGCGTTTATTTGAATTGTTCTTCCTAATTTTATAGCCTGAATGTCTGAATAATGATGTATCATTTCCTTCAGCT
>CAIJNJ010000023.1 GCA_903821975.1 uncultured Bacteroidota bacterium | reverse complement strand
GCTTTGTGGCCGAATATTTCACTTTCCAGGATTTCTTTGCTGAAGGCACTGCAATTCAATGCCAAAAAGGCTTTCCCATTTCTTTTACTTCCTGTATGAATGGCTTGTGCAAATACTTCTTTTCCCGTTCCTGTTTCGCCGGTAAGTAATACAGGGGCATTGGTTGGTGCCACCTTTTTGGCAAGGTTTATTGCAGTTATTATCGCAGGGCTATTGCCGGTTATGGCTTCAAACCCGAATTTTGTGTTGAGTTGTTTTTCCAGCCGGGTCACTTTCTTTTGCAGATCTGCTTTTTCGGCAGCCTTACATAATAGAGGAATGATCTTATCATTATCATCACCCTTTATAATATAATCAAAGGCGCCATTTTTAATGGCTTGAACGCCATCAGGTATGTTGCCATAAGCTGTGAGCAGTATTATTTCTGTCGATGGGTATTTCTGTTTTATTTCTTTTGTAAACGCAACACCGCTGCCATCGGGTAATTTGATATCGCATATAATAACGTCTGCATCGTCATTTGCCAATGCTTTCTCCCCGGCAGCAAGGGTCGCAGCTTCAGATACTTTGTAACCCTCCAGCGATATGATCCTGACCAATAGTTTCCGTAGTTTTTCTTCGTCATCTATTATCAGCACTTTGTGTTTCATGGTGCAAAGGTGCGGCAAGTTCTTAAGATTTTATAGAATCGGCGAATTTTCGGGTTTGTTTCATTGAGAGAAAATGAAAAAAAAACGCTCATTTGCATACCCTGATATAGATCAAAGCAATTTATTTCCGTATTTGTTATTTGAGGAAAATATACCCCATCGAACAGTTATTCCTAAATATGATCAACCCGATATCATAGCCGATACATTCGCCGTAAATTTCTTTTTGGCAGAGAAATACACTAAATGTTGCAGGTAGTTTTGATAACGTTATAATAATATGTTCTGAACTTAACTCCTGCTTCGATCTTGTGGCGCTCAGCAACAATGGATGCTTATCATTGTTTTTCAGCCAGTTCTACAGCTGCGCAGCAGGGTTGACCAGGATCATCTTTGTAACTGTCCGAGGTCATTGTTACGCCCCATAAGCAGCAGTACTTTTACATGTGAAATATTTTAAATGATGACTTTGTGGATTGGGCGGTAATATTTCGGAGTACTCATTAAGGGCCATAGCAGGCAATATGAGTGGCACAGTATTTATTATTAACATAACATTCTACCATTTTAAAATATTTGGACATGACATTTTATCAACCCAAAACACGGAAAATTATTGAGGTGCTCAATGATCTTGTAAGAATACATGACGACCGTGTATCTGGTTACGGTGACGCACTGAAGAAATTAATAAATATTGGCACTGAGTTGCATGATGATTTCGACAAAATCATATCCGATAGTATAAGTTATAAACGCCAGTTGCTGCAGAAAATAAATGAACTAAATGGCAGTACCCGAACATACCTGGCATCTCCTTTCTTTGGCAAAATATACCGGGCCTGGATGGACCTGAAAGTAGCTTTTTCCGGTAATACTCAAAAAGCCATTATTGGTTCCTGTAAATATAACGAAGAGATAGCGTTACATGCTTATAGGGCAGCATTAAACGTAAAAACGGATATGACTGAAGATGTAAGGCAATTAATTGAAGCGCAGGAATGCCAATTAAGAAAAGTATATGAAAAGATCAAACAATATCGCGAGGCGCGGCATGTAGTTGATTATAGGACATTATATTTTACGTAGTAACAGATTATGAATTATTGATGATCAGCGGCATTTATTGCAGGTGATCATTTTGAATGAGCAGACGTTTCTGCTCATTCATTGTTTGAATCTTCCCTTAGTATTTATCTGATGAGGTTACATCAATAGAGTTTAATGGAATGATTTTTTATTTGTCATAGTTTAATTGGCTATAAATTAATAGTTTGATACAGGTAAAAAACATTAACGTACATGAGCTTCTCAGCCGGCTACGATTATATTTCCTGGAAAATGACCTTACCCGGAAATATACAAATGAAGAACCGTTGCGCGCTGAGTTGTTCAATACAGACCAACTAGAGCAACATGGCAAATATCTCGCAAATACACACAAAGTAGTTTCGGGTCGCTCAAAGGAAAGGTTGCTCAAGCGCCTTGCTAAGAACGAAAAGATACTTATAGAAGTACGAAACCTCATTACAGAATCTATAAAGGAAAAAGGCCTGATAACACCCGCAGGTGAATGGCTCCTTGATAATTTTTATCTCATTGAAGATCATATCCGCACAGGCAAAAAACATCTGCCAAAAGGATATAGTGAAAGTTTACCGCGGTTATCCAATACTGTTTCCGAAGGTTTGCCAAGGGTATATGATATTGCTCTTGAATTGATTTCTCACAGTGATGGC
>CAIJNJ010000022.1 GCA_903821975.1 uncultured Bacteroidota bacterium | reverse complement strand
CCCCGCAATGCAGCATCGGGCACTTTACGGATACTGGACCCGGCAGAGGTAAGGAAGCGCGGGCTGAATTCGATATTATACCACATTAGTGATTATACGCTTGATGAGGGGGCGCACAGGCCAAAAGAACTGGCTACACATTATGGTGCATTGAAATGGTTATACAGCCTTGGCTTTCCAACCCCGGCACCGGATATGAAGGTGTTTAAGCACATTGATGAAGTAATAAAATACTGTCATGAATTTGAGGCGCAGCGCGACAGCCTTGCATTTGAGGTAGACGGCCTGGTTATCAAAGTAAATGATTTCGGGCTGCAGGACAGGATGGGTATGACGTCTCATCACCCCAGGTGGGCCGTGGCGTATAAGTTCAAGGCGCGGCAGGCCACGAGTAAGTTGAGAAGGGTAGAATTCCAGGTTGGGAGGGTGGGTACCATAACACCTGTAGCGAAAATAGACCCGGTGCATATAGGTGGTGTTACTGTTACGTCGGTATCATTATTCAATGAAGACGTGGTGCGGGAGAAAGATGTGCGGATAGGTGATACTGTGCTGGTGGAAAGGGCGGGTGATGTAATACCGTATATAGTGAAGCCGCTGACCGAGCTGCGTACAGGTGATGAACAGGAAATAAAATTCCCCACACATTGCCCGGCCTGCAACAGCGAACTGGAAAAGCAGCAGGATGAAGCCGCATGGCGGTGTATTAACATCAACTGCCCTGTGCAGGTGGCAGAACGCATCATACACTATGTGAGCAAGGATGCCATGGATATAAGAGGCCTGGGAGCAGCAAATGTGCAGAAGTTTTACGAAATGCACATTCTTAACGATATACCGGGTATATACCATATAGACTGGAATAAAATAAGGGGCACGGACGGCTTTGGGGAGAAGTCGATCACCAACCTGCAACAAGCTATAGAGCAGTCGAAACAACAGCCGCTGAACAGGGTGATATACGGACTGGGGATAAGGCATGTAGGTGAAACAACAGCTAAGACACTGGCAAATGCTGTGTCGGATATCCATGAGTTTTATGATTGGGATGTGGAAAAGCTTTCCACGCTTGAAGATATAGGCCCGAAGGTGGCAACATCGGTTGTCGATTTTTTTGCCAGAAAGGAAAACAGGCGTATCATAGATATGCTGGGAGAAGCAGGTGTGAACCTTGTGAACGAGCACAAAGGACAAACCTCAAATGATGGGGAACTCGCGGGAAAGACATTCTTGTTTACCGGCACGCTTTCCCATTTTAAGCGCAGTGATGCCGAGGCTATTGTAGAAGCGAAAGGTGGCTCTATCCTTGGCGGTGTGAGTAGTAAGCTCAATTACCTGGTAGTGGGCGAAGATGCAGGATCAAAACTGGAAAAGGCGAAAAAACTGGGTACTGTGAATATACTTACCGAACAGGAGTTTTTAGCGCTGGTTGGTGGGGGATAGGTTGATAGGTTGATAAATTCCGTTCGGCTTTTTTCAAGATGACAAATGTTAGTAGATAAACGAAATAGAAATAAAAAACCGCTCCTTTTTGGGAAGCGGTTTTTTAGTATGAATAAGTGTGGTTATTAATTGAACTCAGTATCCGCAATGCCTTTATTTACTTCTACTGTTTGTACTGTTGCAGAGATAGTAGGGTTGCCCGCACCGGACTCAACAATTTTGTACGGCACTTTATAACCATTTGTGCCGGGCACTTCACGGTAATCAGCGTAATCAGAAGTTTGGGCTTTATCACCTTCACCTTGTATTTTCTTTACAAGTAACCCAGTCGTTACATCATAATATTCAACGGATTTCTTTCCTTTACCATTGACTATTTCCATAACATAAGCATTACTACCGTTTACTGATTCCATTCCTTTAAGCGTACGTTTAATGCCATATTTGTCGGAATGTAATTCCACCGCAATATCTGCACCCTGTATAATTTCATCCAGGTCATCGCCGGTAATGTCTGCTTTTTGACCACGTGCTTCCTGGAAGCCTTTAGTGCCATTGAAGACTTCCTTTTGATAGGTCATTGTTTTTCCGCCCATGCTTACGTCAATTGTCTGTTTCCACATGTTAGGCGCTTTTTTAGTTTCTGTAATTACCAGCGGCGTACCTTGAACTTCGCTGTTGGAAACGATTTTAATATCCTTAAGGCTGTTTATCGCATTTTCTCCTCCGATGGCAGCGAGGTATTTTTTATACACATCATCTGCAGTCATACCGGCAGGTGCCGCCATTGTTTCTACAGGTTTTACACTCTTACCGGAGTAGTCGTAATAATCGATCTTGCCATCGGCTGAGAAGCGTGCGAGCTTGTTGGCCACTTCGTCCTTGCTGCCTGCTACCACGATATTGGCATTGTCGGGGCGGATGTACTTCTTAGACATTTCCATTACATCATCGCTGCTCACTGCTGCCAGGTTCTTCAGGTAATTCTGGTAGTAATCCTTGGGCATGTGGTAACGCTCAATGTTGATCGCATACTGGGCTACACGGCTGGGATCTTCAAGGCCTATAGCGAAGTTGCCGGAGATGTATGTGATTGTGTTCTGTAATGTAGTATCGCTTACTTTTTCTGTCTCCAATAACCTCATTTCATCAAGAATAGCACCGAGCGCACTGTCGGAAACTATATTGCGGAATTTACCGGAAGCATTGAATGTGCCACCCAGTTCGTCTTCACGCAGAGAAGAATAAGCGCCGTAGCCCCAGCCATGTTTTTCGCGGATGCCGGTGAACAAACGGCCGGCAGAACCACCGCCGAGTATTGTATTGGCAACGCGTGCTTTTATTACATCAGGCATACCGGGCTTCAGGTCTACCGGGTAGGTAACACTGATAACGCTTTGCACAGACCCTGTCCTTGGCGCGAAAGATACTTTTGTGAGCTTGGTAGCATTGATAGCGGGTATACTGTAAGTAGCTACCGGCACCTCTGCACGCTGCCATTTGCTGAAGTATTTCTCTATCAGAGGTTTTATTTCCGCAACGGTTACGTCACCAACGATGGCCATATAAGCCACATTAGGACGAAAGTAAGTGTGATAATAATTTGTGCAACGGTCGAGGGTTATCTTTTTAATGGTCTCGTCTGTAGCTACTTCACCGTAAGGGTGGTTGTCGCCGAAATTTACTTTGGCGCTTACGTTACGCACCATAGCGTCCGGGTCGTTTTTCTGTGTTTCGAGGCCGGATAAGGTTTTCTTCCTTGCCAGTTCCAGTTCTTCCTTCGAAATAACTGTGTTCATAGCAATATCGGCCATGAGGTCTAGTATCTTTTCTTCATACTTCTTCAGGCCGCCACCGGAAATCTCTTTTTCGCTGACGTTGATGTTGGCACCCATCTGGTCTATCTCCGCATTCAGCTTGTCTTTGCTGCGAGTAGTAGTCCCGGAAAGGAGGAGTTCGGACATCATACTGCCGTAACCCGCCATATCGCCTTCAAGTGCTGGTTTTACATCAAACTCAATGTTACATTCTATTGTAGGCAGTTTGTGGTTTTCTACCACGAACACCTGCATGCCGTTTGGCAATGTAAAGCTTTCGGTTTTCCCGAGCTTTATCTCAGGTGCGGCACCCGGTTTTGGTTTTACGCTACGGTCGAGCGACTGTGCCCATGCTCCCGTAACAAGCGCTAATGCGATTATGGATAAAGTGATCTTTTTCATTTTTGAAATATTTTAAAGCTTGTTAGCTGTTAGTTTTAATTGATTACTTTTTTTTAGCCGGTGCTTTTTTAGCGGGTGCTTTGCTGTCTTTTCCTTTTTCAGACATAGGCAGGTAGTACACCACGAGGCGGTTTTCTTTAGTAAGATATTTATTAGCTACACGCTTGATATCATCTTTAGTCACTTTCTTATAGCGGTCCAGTTCGGTATTTATCAGGTTTGCATTGCCCTGGAAAGTATAGTAGGTAGCGAGGTTAGTAGCTACGCCAAGGTCTTTCTGGTTTTGCTCTACGAAGTCGCTTTCTGCCTGGTTCTCTAATTTTTTATATTCTTCATCAGAGATGCCGTCCTTCTTTACCTTGTCTATTTCTGTCTCCATAGATTTTTCAAGGTCGGCAGGCTTGGTTCCCATGTTTGCGATACCCAGCATGATAGCCAGCCCTGGTTCTTCGTTACCGAGGTCGAAAGAAGCGGCCTGAAGTGCTTTCTGCTGCTTGTCTACGATCTCTTTCTCGAAACGTGAGCTTTTGCCCTGAGATAATAACTGTGTGAGCAACTGGATAGCGTAGTAATCGGCAGTGCCTTGTTTTGGTATGTGGTAGGCAAGTATTACGGCAGGTAACTGCACATTGTCATAGAAATTCACACGCTTTTCTGCTTTCTGTGCAGGTTCTACGTCCGTTGGGCGCGGGATGGCTTTTGTACCCTTTGGTATATTGCCGTAGTATTTATTGATGAGCTCTTTTGTTTTTTCCACATTCAGGTCGCCGGATATTACCAGTACGGCATTGTTAGGCACATAGAATGTTTTATAGAAATTCATGAATTCGGCAAGAGTAGCCTGATCTATATACTGTTCTTTACCGATTGGGCTCCAGCGGTAAGGGTACTTGGTATACGCATTCTCATATATCACATTAATAAGCTGGCCATAAGGGCGGTTATCAAAGCTCTGTTTCTTTTCTTCTTTTACTACTTTGCGCTGCGTTTCCACACCTACTGTATCTATTTTGGCATGCAGCATACGCTCAGATTCCATCCACAGGCCCAGTTCCAGTTGATTGGAAGGGAGCACTTCGTAATAGAAAGTACGGTCCTGCGTTGTATTTGCGTTAAGTTGTCCGCCGGCATTCTGGATGAATTTCATGTATTCGCCGCGTTTGATGTTCTCACTGCCTTCAAAAAGAAGGTGCTCAAAAAAGTGCGCAAAGCCGGTGCGTTGAGGATCTTCGTTCTTCGATCCTACGTGATACATTACGGAAACCGCCACTATGGGAGTGGAGTGGTCTTCCTGCAGAATTACGTGCAACCCATTTGGCAGGGTATACTCAGTAAAGGTGATGGTAGCCGCAGCTTGTTTAGGGCTTAATGTCAATAAAGACGCGGCCAGTAGTCCCGCAAATGCGGAATAAAAAGCATTTCGCTTCATAAATAAAATTTAGGCTGTAAAAGTAGTAATTGAAGGTCAGAGTATTTGTATTAATTATTAAAATTCCCCCGAAAATTCACTTACATATGCTATTTAATGGCATGATATTGTTGGCCATATCTGCTGATATTCGGTTATATTATTAACAACAAAAAACATGTGTTATGAAGACGAGATTTTTATTCGCGATGCTGCCGGTAATTTGTGCCATACAGGTTTTCGCCCAGGGCAGCGGGGCTAATTGCCCGACATTACAGAGCATAAACAATATCAACGGGCCTCTATATCACCGGCACAATACTGCAATTTCGGGGCACCTGATGCGGACGAGCGCGGCAACGGGGTCAAGGGTAACAGGAGAAACCGATCTTAACAATAACGGCGCAACCTTCGTTTACGGCGATTCCATCATACTGCACTATTCGGGAACAAGAGGAGGTGACCTTAACCACCTGGGGCTTGGGTTAAAATATGATAATGCTACGGAGTACACGTTTAATACGACAAGCAGTGCCTGGGAGAATTCGATCTATGAATTCCAGACGTTCGACGCTTCGAGTAATATACTCAGCACTGTAGAGCAGACGTGGAATACATCTACCAATGCTTGGGTGAATGCTTATGAGAACCTGTATACTTATGCAGGAAATAATGCGCAAACGGCCATTTACCAGTCGTGGGATACTACTGGCAGTGCATGGGTAAACTTAGATAAAGATATATACACCTATGACGGCGCGGGTAACATGCTTACAGATGTTTACCAATACTGGAATTCTTCGTCTTCGGTATGGGTTAATTCATCTCTGTATACCTATACTTATAATTCGAATAACAAGGAGACATCTGTTATAACGCAATTGTGGGATACTACCGCACACACATGGAATAATGAATCTAAATTGGTTTATACCTATGACCTTTCCAATACGTATGTGCAGACAGAAACTGACCAGGGCTGGAACTCAGGTACAAGTACATGGGATAATGTTGACCAGCATGTGTATACTTATGACGGTTCAAATGACCTTGTTGCGGATCTATACCAGGAATGGACAGGGACCGTATGGCTTAATTATTCGCTCAACACATACAGCAACTTTGTAGCACAAATGCCACAAACGCAAATATACCAGGCATGGAACACCACGAGCCTGGCATTTGATAATGAAACAAAGTATACTTCCACCTATAATAGTTATAACCAGCTTACCGACCAGGTGAGCCAAACCTGGAACATAGGTGGTTTCTGGCAGTCCACAACAGGAGACAGGGACAGCCGTTTTTACTATGAGGATTACACAACCGGTGTAAAAGCCGTAGCGGTAGGTGGTAACGTAAATATTTACCCGGTGCCTGCAAAAGAGGATATAAATATAGATATCAACTGGAATGAGCCGCAGCCATTCAGTGTGCGGATATACAACTTGTTCGGCGCTGAGGTTAATAAATGGGATGTGCCTGCCTGTGCACAATACCAGGCGAGCATAAAACTGGACCTTGTGCCTGGCAGTTATTTTATGAAGATCGAAGGGGTAAACGGGGCGATAAACAAGCAGTTTGTGGTAATGAAGTAGTTAGCTTGATCCTGTAATAAAAAGGGCTGCGATGCGGCCCTTTTTTATTAGCTACAACTTCTCAGGCAATCGGCTTACCTTTGCGGGCAATGATAAGAATAGGAAAACTTGTTGCCACACATGGCCTGAACGGGGCACTTATACTGACACATGTGGTAGGCAATTCTAAATGGTTAAAGAACGGACAGGTGATACTTGTGGAGATGCAAAAGGGTAGCCATATCCCTTATTTTATCTCGCAATTCAAAGCGAATAATGATAAAGAGTACGTGATCAACCTTGAAGATGTTGATAAAATAGAGTCAGCTAAGAAATTAATAACCAAACAAGTATATGTTGATGAAGTAATATTAGCAGATTATGCAAAGCAATCTCCGTTACTATGGATTGGTTTTAATGTTATAGACAAAATAAAAGGTGAGATCGGTGCCATAAATGATGTTTCACAAACTGGTTATCAATGGCTTGCAAGGGTTATTTACAATAAATCAGAAGTGCTTATTCCGCTGATAGACGAAATGATAGAAAAGGTGGATATAAAAACCAGGACGATTTACGTAGAGTTACCTGAAGGGTTACTTGAGGTGTATCTTTAGCCAATTAGCGAATTTGACAATTCGGCAATTGGCTCGGTGTTTTATATTAAAATTAATAATGTATTTTGATTATCTACTAAAGACTATCTACTCCTTACTTTAGACTAAAACAAATGAGAATAGATATCATTACTGTATTGCCGGAATTATTGGAAAGCCCCTTTAATCATTCTATAATGAAAAGGGCTAAAGCGAAGGGTTTGCTGGAAGTATACCTGCACAATCTTCGTGACCATACCCCATATAAACAAGGGCAGGTAGATGACTACCAGTTTGGTGGTGGTGCAGGTATGGTGATGATGCCGGAGCCGCTTGCGATACTTATAGAACTGCTGCAAAAGGACCGGAAATATGATGAGGTGATATATATGACTCCGGATGGTCTGTTGTATGACCAGAAAACGGCAAACACACTCTCATTAAAAGAAAATATAATAATAATTTGTGGCCATTATAAAGGAATAGACGAGCGGATAAGGCAGCATTTTGTGACCAGGGAGATATCGATAGGGGATTATGTGCTTAGCGGTGGGGAACTGGCAGCGGCGGTTGTGGTGGATTCCATAGGCAGGTTATTGCCGGGGGTACTTAATGACGAGACCTCGGCGCTATTCGATTCTTTCCAGGATGGATTGCTGGCGCCGCCTGTATATACCCGCCCGGCCGACTTCAGAGGGTGGAGAGTGCCGGAAATACTGATGAGCGGAGACCCTAAAAAAGTGGATGAATGGCGGCACGAAGAGTCGCTGAAAAGGACTGCCGACAGAAGGCCGGGATTGATGAAAGAAGATGGGCAGGAATAAAAGATAAAATTTTTGTGTAAAACATAAAATTTGTGTTACCTTTGCAGTCCGAAAAAATCATAACAATGGAAGCTGTAGCATTTATACACGAGCAACTTACCGGCAAGAAAGATTATCCTAAATTCAAAGCAGGGGATAACATCACGGTTAACTATAAGATCATAGAAGGTAATAAAGAGCGTATCCAGTCGTTTAAAGGCGATGTTTTAAAGCGCCAGGGCCGCGGATACACTTCTACTTTCACCGTACGTAAGATGTCGGACGGAGTAGGTGTAGAGCGTTTATTCCCGCTGTTTTCACCAAACATTGATTCTATTGTGCTGAACAAATCTGGCCGCGTTCGTCGTGCCAAGCTGTTCTATCTCCGTGAGCGCTCAGGTAAATCTGCACGTATCAAGGAAAAGAAACAAATACACGCTTCTGCGAAAGTAAAAGCATAAGCTACTTACCAATACTTTATTTAAAGGATACACTATGTGTATCCTTTATTTTTTGTGGTAAATGCTATATTTTATAAATGTTTGTCCTAATATTTTTCTTAACTTTATATGGTTCCTAATATTTATGGACAATAGATATTCCTGTTATAAGGAAAAAATTATAAAGAGATGTTCCCGAAACTTACTTTTTCCATCCTTTTGATTCAGCTGCTGTTTTTTAGCAACGGCAATACACAGAATATAAATACGATTGCAGGTGGCATAGGCGATCATGGAGTAGATACGCTTGCGGAATTGTATGCACCTAATAGTGTTATTTCGGATAAATGGGGAAACATATATATTGCTGACGGTGGAAATAATGTAGTGCGAAAGGTGGATACAAATGGTATTATCACGACGTACGCAGGGACATACAAAGCGGGAGGATTTAGTGGTGATAATGGACCAGCAGTATTTGCAACATTAAATACTCCTGCTGGTCTTGCTATTGATACGTTTGGTAACTTATTTATTGCCGATCAGGGAAACAAAAGGATTCGCGAAGTAAATACGTTTGGCATAATTACAACGTATGCAGGTGCAGGTGTGGGATTCATAACGGACACTAACGGTATACCGGCCAAAGCAGCACATTTAAGAACTCCGTGCGATGTTGTATTCGATAAAGCAGGTAATCTATATATTGCTGACATTGGAAACAATGTGATCCGGAAAGTAAATGCAATAGGGAAAACATACACGGTTGCAGGTAATGGTACTGCGGGGTTTGGCGGCGATGGCGGGCATGCAGATACTTCAGAAATAAATTCGCCTATTGGCGTTTGCATTGATAATAAGGGCAATTTATTTATCGCAGACCAAGGTAATTACAGAATAAGGAAAGTGGATACTTTTGGTGTGATAACCACATTTGCCGGGAATGGTATTGTAGGGTATTCGGGAGATGGAAGCGTGGCAATTGGCGCTGAATTCAATAATTTGTCCGGAATATCGTCAGATAGTATCGGAGACATTTATATTTCAGATGCCGGAAATGATTATATCCGGAAAATAGACACTTCCGGAATTATTACAAGGTTTGCGGGAAGGTTGCTGAGTGCTGGCTTTTCCGGAGATGGCGGTTTAGATACATCTGCAAAATTAAATGATCCTGCAGGCACCACTTTTGATAAGCATGGTAATTTTTATATTGCTGATAACCTCAACAACAGGGTGCGGAAGGTAAATACGGCAGGAAATATATACACCTTTGCCGGATGTAATTCGTACACTTCAACGGGATATAAGGGAGATGGCGGGCCGGCAATTTTAGCTCAATTGTCAGCGCCTACCGGAGTAGCATATGACACTGCTCAAAACCTATATATAGCAGATAGGGGAAACCATGTAGTGAGGATGATAAACAGTGCGGGCATAATATCTACAATAGCAGGAGATGATACATCAGGCTATACCGGTGATGGTGGCCCTGCAATAAATGCAAAGATGGTAAGCCCATACTCAGTAGCAACTGACCGAAAGGGCAATTTGTTTATTTGCGACCCCGGGAAGAACGTAGTAAGAAAGGTAAACAGTGCAGGAATTATCTCTACTTATGCGGGAAGAGGTGTGCCGGGTTTCAGCGGGGACGGCGGGCTTGCAGATACTGCAAGATTATCCACACCGACCGCTATTGCAACTGATAAATATGGCAACCTGTATATAGCGGATGAAGCAAATAACCGGATAAGGGAAGTGGATACCAACCGGGTAATTACAACGATAGCGGGCACGGACATAGCATCATTTTTCGGAGATGGCGGGGCGGCGATACTTGCGGAGTTTAACCAGCCAGACGGTATATGCACGGATACTGCGGGCAATATCTATATATCGGATAAGAACAATTACAGGATCAGGAAAATAGATGCAGCATTGAATATCTCAACTGTTGCAGGGAATGGTGTGGGTGGGTATAGCGGAGACGGGACAGCCGCTATTTTTTCAAGCATCAATGCACCGATGGGTATTACAACGGACAGGTTTGGCAATCTATACATTGAAGAAAGTAACTACATTCGGAAGGTTAATAATGCAGGCATTATTTCAACAGTTGCAGGAAATGGGGCTGCGGGGTATTACGGAGACGGGCAGCAGGCTATATTGGCGGAAATCAGTGAAAGTGTTAATGCAGGTATGGTTACGGATACTTCCGGGAATTTGCTGATACCTGATTTCGGTAATAACAGGGTTCGCGAAATTTTTAATGCACGGATAACTATTGCCACTGCAAATGATACGGTTTGCACGAGCGATCCTGTTGCGACATTTACTGCAACGGCCACATCAGCAACTGTTTATACTCCTTTGTATTATCACTGGTTAAAGAATAGTCTGCCGGTGGGTACTAACAGTCCAACATATATAGCGACCGGCCTCACTACCGGCGATAAGATATCCTGTTATGTTTCGAACGGTGGGGGAGGCATGAACCTGGCTACTTCTAATCAAATAACAATGGCGGTCATCACGCTTACTCCGTCTGTTAGTTTTGCGACGAGTCCTACCGGGGCTTTGTGCGGGCCTACCTCTGTAGTATGCACTCCAAATCCTGTAAATGGAGGACTTGCGCCTATATATGACTGGTACAAGAACGGAGTTCATGTTTTAACTGCCCCGACTTACAGCCTGACGCCTGCGGATGGAGACTCGGTAAGGTGCAGACTTACGAGTAATGCGATGTGTCTTGCGCTTGATACCGCTTGGAGTACATCAGATATATTTTCGGTGACTGCAATTGTTACGCCGGTTCTTACTGTAACAGTTGATCCTGTCGGAACTGTATGTGAAGGAACGCAAGTTACATGTGGTGCACATGAAACAGGGATAACTGGCCCGAAAACGTACAGCTGGTATAAAAATGATACGCTTGTAACTACTGGTGTCACTTATGTTTTCACGCCTGTAAACGGCGATCTTGTATTTTGTAGAGTCAGCGGACATGGGATGTGCGGACCTTCAGACACGGCTACAGTTGTTCTTAATACATTTCACGTAATACCACCAACATTAATACCTTCTGTGACCGTTACTATAAGTCCCGGCATAGTATGCGCCGGGACGCCGGTAATATGCATACCGCATCCAACAAATGGCGGTACTGCACCCGTATATAAGTGGTACAAGAACAATATCCTTGCATTTACAGGCAGCACCTACAATTTCACACCTTTAAACGGGGATAAGATATATTGTAAACTTATCAGCAATGCTACGTGCCTGGCGGTCGATTCTGTGGTGAGTGGAACGGATACGATAACATTGAGTTTACCTACATTACTTCCGTCTGTAACTGTAGCAATAACCCCAGGAGATACAGTATGTATAGGAACCAATGTAACGTGTACACCTGTGCCTATAAACGGAGGCAGTTCGCCTATATACAATTGGTACAAGAATGGTGTTTTTGCGCATAATGGCAGCCCGTATACTTTTGCGCCTGCAGACAACGATGTTGTGTATTGTAAGCTCACAAGTAATACTACTTGTGTAATAACAGATACTGCAGTCAGCCGTGCAGATACATTTAAGGCCAACACATCGGCAGCTGCATCTGTGAGCATATCCTTGAGCCCCGGCGACACTGTATGTCCGGGAACATCCGTGACCTGCACGGCTATACCTGTAAACGGAGGAGATCTGCCCACATATGAATGGTATAAAAACAGCTTGGCCATTTTTTCAGGTGATACGTACAACTTTGTTCCGAACAACAACGATAAAGTCTATTGTATACTTACCAGCAGTATTGAATGCGTGAATCCAAAGAACGTCGCAAGCCCGGTAACACAATTTAAAGTGCAAAATGCTTCGCCATCAGTAAGTATTAGTTTTGATCCTGGAATTTCCTTATGCCCCGGGACGTTGGTAACATGCACCGCTAATGGTGTAAATGGCGGGACAAGCCCTATCTACGATTGGTATGTAAATGGTAGCAAAGTGTATACGGGGGAAGTATATTCATTTTCACCGAATGGCGGAGACCGTATATACTGTAGCCTTATGAGCAATGCCGAATGTGCTTCCCCTTTAAGTGCAAACAGCGCCCAAACTATATTCCGTATTGATAGCGCGCCTGTCGTTGCAATAACAAGTGAACCGGGCCCGATCATTTTCAGCGGTACTAACGTTACGTTCACAGCTTCGGTCTTTGGAGGCAGTGGCCCATTTACTTTCAAATGGCTGATCAATGGCGTTGCCGTATCCACAGGCAGTTCCAATACATTTACCACTAATAATTTTTCTCTATGGGATTCCGTAAGTTGCGAAGTGACATCGCCCAATGGATGTACTTATGCGACAAGTAGCAATTCGCTCCTTATTGACACTTACCATGACATGAGATTATACCCTAATCCTACGAATGGGAATTTTGTAGTAAATGGTAATGATGACCTTGCGAATGGAGATGAGGTAGATATAAAGATCTACAACACAGCCGGGAAAATGGTTTATAAAAAGAAATCGGGTTTTAATGGTATTACTTTTTATTCAGATATAGATCTTGGCAGGGAAATTCCTCCCGGTGTTTATTTATTGAGATTAGAATACAATAACAAAAAAATATCGCTTGTTTTTTCTGTTAGTTATTAGCGCAATGATAGATTTTTAGCCCACAATCAAAAAGTGCAAAATGAGAATATTTTTCCTGTTTCTTTTAGCAATTCCCTTCCCGGGGAAGGCCCAAAATGCTAAAGTAGATACGATACAGGGTGTGGTGGTGTATACGGCACATTCTGATATCGACCGTATTGTTAAAGGCGATTATCATACCTATACTTTAAAAGCTACGGAAATAAAGACAGATACGGGTATCATATCCATACATACAGAGTTCGGTTATCTCGACCTGAAGAAAAACTATGAGTTCATTCCTATGAACAAATTGCAGCCGGCACGGCTGAAAAGTAAGCCATAGTACCGCCTTGATTTTTGCTGATTTGAGCCGATATTTGCCCGGTTATTATTAATGCGTATGAAAATAAGAATGTTCCAGGTCGATGCGTTCACCTCTCAGTTATTTGGCGGCAATCCTGCTGCGGTTTGCATTTTAGCCAGTTGGCTGCCGGAGATACAGATGCAATCTATTGCCGCTGAAAATAACCTGGCCGAAACTGCATTCCTTGTAAAGAATGAGGGCGGATATGAGATAAGGTGGTTTACACCTGTGATAGAGGTAGACCTATGCGGACATGCCACACTGGCATCAGCGCATGTAGTATTCAATTACCTGGGGCATGGAAGTAATGAAGTGTCTTTCTCATCACTGCGTAGTGGTATACTTAAAGTAACAAAGGATGGTGATCTGCTTACGCTTGATTTTCCGGCAGATGCTTTTGAAAAGGTAGATACTCCTGAAATACTTACAGAATCCCTGGGCATAGAGCCGATGGAGACCTATAAAGGCAAGACCGATTATATGGCTGTTCTGCCTTCTGAACAAAATATCATTGATCTGCGGCCTGATTTTGTGAAGCTGGGTACTCTACAGGATTGCAGGGGCATTATTGTTACCGCAACCGGTACAACTGCTGATCTTGTATCGCGGTTCTTTGCGCCACAATCAGGAATTAATGAAGACCCTGTGACGGGCTCCGCACATACCACACTTGTACCATACTGGGCTAAGACGCTGGGTAAGGATGAACTGACCGCCATACAGTTATCGACCCGTAAAGGGCATCTGTGGTGTAAATATAATGGTGACCGTGTCGCCATCAGCGGCCATGCGGTAACTTATCTGCAGGGGGAAATAGAAGTGGAGTAGTGGTTATTTATCCTCGTTAAATTTCTTTGGTGTATTAGTGTGCCTGCGTTTTAACCTGATGGCATGCTCGCGTGCGTACATAACGATCGGTTTCTCGAGGTCGAAGTTCTCATCACCGTAGATGTAGACCATATTTCCGGTGAGCTTTGTGAACATCCTCTTTACAAGAGTATCTTTATCTTTCTGGTACTGGAAGTCAACGGCTTCAAGTTTTCCGGCAAGTTTGCCGTCTACTATGTTGAAGTAGCCAATATATTTTGCACCACTGCCGGCATTGAGCATGGTGATGAATGACCGCTTCATAAGCACCGGATCATCTATATAAGTGAATTTTTTCAGGAAATCGTTATAGAAGTCAATGATCGATTTGTAATCGGCCGGGTCTTTTACAGCGCCGTTTTCAACGAGCATGTAATTTTTGAGCAGCACATCGTAGTCATTTACGTTATAGAGGTTGTTGTAGTACTCCACAATAGTAAATGTTTTTGGTTCCAGGTCGCTGAATACGTTCTCATATCTTACGAGAGGGATATCCGTTGGGGTTGCGTCGTCTTTTACTTTCCGGCCGGTAAGGGGGCCATGGGGCGAATTGGTTTCCCTGGCCCACCATGTAGCCTGCGCACCATCTTTTGTTTTGTATAAAGCGAAAGTGGCCATTATAGATTCTTCATAATTGCGGTCGCCTTTTTTCTCGCCGCTCTTATTTACAGATGGCACAGATGCACTTCTCACCTGCAGGTAGCCCCATGTATCGTTGGAATATTCATTCACCTTACTCCCTTTTCTGCCAAGATCCCTTTCATTGCTGATTATAAACCCTTTGAGATCGTTTCCATTGTTGTCATATACAGCACACTCGGCGCATGGATACTGGTTATGGTTTAACTGGGCATAAGACAGCCCGGCTGAGAGAGATAAGGCAACAACAGCAGAAAGTTTAAGCGTATTAAAACTTTTTAATAAATACATAATCACGAGTTTATGCTCCGAAAAGGGAAGTATGATTTAGGTCTTAAGCAGCCAAATTAATAAAAAAGTATTGAAATGGGAACCAATAATTGTACAATGTCGAAATAATGGACTACAAAGGTAGGATTACAAGTGAATGGCATGTAATATCACTGGTCATGTAACCTGATATAATCAAGGAATATTTTAAGGTCTTTATCAGTTATTGTCGATTGCTCAGCCTTGTCATAAATTGAAAGAAAATAAAGTTTGTCTTGCTGTACTTTGATGCAGGTAATAACTCTTGCGCCCCCGCTTTTACCCGCATTTTTACTTTTAATAGCCAGTCGGATCTTATAGCAATCTTTTCCCAGCGGGGTACCGCTTTGAGGATATTTTCTTAGCAGATCAAGAAGTGTCTCGAAATCTTTTTTTTAATGAAGGATATTTTTTGGAGAGTTCTTTGATCCTTTTAATAAATGCAGGTAAATAAATGAACTCCATATAGGATACTATAACTGGGCTAAAAGCTGCTTTGTAGTAGGCGTTTTCAATTTACCTTTTGTGTGGGCATCCATTTCCTTAAAAGCCTGTTTTAAATCTTCAAATATTTCAAGCTTTTTTACACTTTTTTGTAAGTCATTCCATTGCTTTAAGGATAGCTGTACAGCGGTCTTCCTGCCTTTTTCATCGGTGACATATTGAACATGCATTATCATAAAGATTACTTCATAAAGTTAAATAAAATTACACTATCAGGCAAAAATATTTTACCATCTCAGCAGCTCCCCGATCTTCTCCGCAACCTTGTCCGCATTAGGCAGCATGGCTGCTTCAAGGCCCATATTCATGGGCACTGCAGGCAGGTCAAGCGCGCCGATGGTCTGAACCGGGGCATCGAGGAATTTGAAGCAGTTTTGGGCTATGCGGCCGGCAACTGCCTCGCAGAATGAATTGCGGAGCTGCTCTTCCGTGAGCACTATGCACTTACCATGTTTCTTTACCGTATTGTAAATAAGCGCTTCGTCGAGCGGGTAGATGGTACGGATATCTATGATCTCCACGCTGCCGGGATATTGTTTTGCGGCATTCTTAGCCCAATACACACCCATGCCATAAGTAATGATACAAAGAGATTGCCCGTTATCAATAGCTTCCTCACTGGCTTCCAGCACTACTGCGCCTTTACCAAAGGGAAGGATATAATCGCGGTCAGGTTCTATTGTTTTGGCTTCTTCTGTGCCGGGTACCTTGCTCCAATACAGGCCCTTATGTTCCAGCATCACCACGGGATTGCCATCATAGTAAGCGGCTTTTATGAGACCCTTAATATCTGCGGCATTGCTGGGGTAAGCGATCTTAATTCCTTTAATAGTGGCAAGAGTGCTTTCCACGCTGCCGCTATGATACGGGCCGCCACCGCCATAGGCACCGATCGGCACTCGCAATATCATGGATATGGGAAACTTGCCACAGCTCAGGTAGCACGATTTACTTATTTCTGTAACAAGCTGGTTGAGGCCGGGGTAGATATAATCGGCAAATTGGACTTCTACTATGGGTTTCAGGCCTACGGCGTTCATACCTATGGTAGAGCCTACAATGTAAGCTTCCTGTATGGCCATATTGAACACCCGGTTGTCGCCAAACTTATCGGCGAGGGTGGCTGCTTCGCGGAATACACCACCGAGGCGCTTGCCCACATCCTGCCCGTAAAACAATGCTTCCGGGTGGTCCTGTAATATTTCTTCTACAGCATGCAGCGCGGCATCCACCATCACTACCTTTTCGCGGCCCTGCGGGCAGCGGTTGCCTTTTTCCTCTGTTACCGGGGTAAGTACATAAACATGCTGCGATACTGTTGCCGGATCGGGTTCCGGAGAAGCTACAGCGGCATCAAACTCGCTTTGTATGTATATCCGTTCTTCTTCTTCTATTTTATCCAGTTGTGCACCGGTAAAACCGTTTTGCAGCAGTAAGTCCCTGAGTTTCGGCCCCGGGTCATCCAGCGCGTGCTTTGCAAGGTCCTCCGGTGTGCGGTACCATTCTTTGCGAACCCCGGATGTATGGTGCCCGAGTGCGTGGATGTCACCGATCAGCCAGAGCAGCCGGCGCAACTGGTAGCGCATGACGCCAGCGATCAGACACCACCACATATAGATAAGGAGGCAGTAAATTGACAGCAGAATTATTGATTATGCAAAATCATTGGCAATTTGATGTG